>JBCBHI010000965.1:0-2506 GCA_038525885.1 Bacteroidota bacterium | reverse complement strand
GGATTTAATCACCATTCCCGGTAAGTATGGATCAATATTCCACCCTTACCGGGAATGGTGATTAAATCCAATTCCTTCCCGGAATACCAGGCGTCAGCACACAACCTGGCCAGTTGTGGCTGATCCTATCAGTTTTCCAAACACAATTGTGAAACATAAAGGGGCATTACGTCCCTTTTTGTCGTTAGAAGCACCACCCACACTTCCATTCCTATCCTTACCAGCTTCCTACAAATTCTTTATCTCTAACACGAACTATAGCAAAAGCAACTACGGCCTTAAAGCCAACAGACCCTAGTAAAAGCACTATTCTAGCCAGAATTGATCTTGAGTAACCCATCTCACATTCTGTGATACAGTACCGCATTCCTCATGGTAATGCTATGACTGCAATAGTAGTAGCAAAGGGCCTACGTCGAACCTCCCCTATTCTTCGACAAGACTGAACTAGATACCCATGCTAGAAAATGGGATTAGATTGGCTTAACCAATCAATTCTATAACTTCAGCGCGAAAACCACAAAAACAACAATCATGAAAAAGACAATGCTGCTTTTACTAGGCTGCACCTGCATTATTACTTATGGATTTAGTCAATCCAAAGTAATGACCCCCGAGCAGCTCATTGAATTAAACAGAGTATCTGCCGTAGGCTTGAGTCAGGATGGAGAGCAGGTAATTTTCAGAACATCAACTTTTGATTTGGAAGCCAATGAGCGCACAAGCCAACTGTATTCCGTGCCTGCACTGGGGGGAGAAATCACACCTTTGGATGAAGTTGGAAATCTGGTAAGTGATAAAAATGTATCCCCAGACGGGCAATGGAAACTTGCCTCCAGAGATGTCAAGATCCAAGAAATTTTGGGCAGCGAGCACTATAGTGATGTCCCCAATTCCAATGTCTACATATACGACCAGCTCAACTACAGACACTGGGATACTTGGGAGGATGGAGCCTATAGCCACGTATTTATTCAGTCTGCTACTGATAGTGATGATAGCGGCATCGATCTGATGGCAGGAGAACCCTTTGATTGCCCGCAAAAACCCTTTGGTGGTGACGAAGACTATATCTGGAGCCCTGACGGAAAAAGCGTGTTGTACGTCACTAAAAAATCAGCGGGCACCGCATATGCCGTCAGCACCAATTCGGATATCTATGAGTATAACCTAGAGACCAAACAGACCACCAACCTTACCGAGGGGAACAAGGGGTATGATACCCAACCTGCATTTTCTTCCCAAGGCACACTCGCTTGGTTGCAAATGGAAAGAGATGGCTACGAATCGGATAAAAATGACATCATTGTCAGACTAGCTGGAGGAGACGTTAATCTAACCGAAGATTGGGATGGCACCGTCAATGGATTTATCTGGAGTGATGACGGTTCAAAGATTTACTTCAACGCCCCCGTGGGTGGGACCGTCCATGCTTTCCAAATCGACATTCCACGTAGTGGGAGAACTCCGTCCAAGCCTCAACAAATATCTGAAGGTCAGTTTGATGTGAGCGGGATTGTTGGGCAAAGCGGGGACCATCTAGTGGTGTACAGAAGAGATATGAATCACGCCACCGAGATCTATAATCTGAATATTAAAACAGGTGACATGATGCAGCTATCTCATGCCAATGATGAGATATACGAAGACATCAAGATGTCTAACATAGAGCGTAGGATTGTCAAAACCACCGATGGGAAAGACATGGTTACCTGGGTAATTTATCCACCAGATTTCGACCCCGCTAAAAAATACCCTACCCTACTTTATTGCCAAGGAGGCCCTCAAGGAGCCTTGTCACAGTTCTATTCCTACCGTTGGAACTTTCAGCTGATGGCTGCCAACGGTTACATCATCGTAGCCCCCAACCGCAGAGGCATGCCGGGCCATGGTGTGGAATGGAATGAACAGATCTCTAAAGACTATGGGGGGCAAAACATGGAGGACTACCTGGCCGCCATTGATGATGTGGCCAAAGAGTCCTATGTGGATACCGATAGAATGGGGTGCGTGGGAGCCAGCTACGGAGGTTACTCTGTGTTTTACCTAGCTTCAAGGCATGAAGGCCGCTTTAAGTCCTTTATTTCGCACGACGGTATCTTCAATTGGAGGTCCATGTATGGTACCACCGAGGAGTTATTCTTTGTGAACTGGGATCTCGGCGGAGCTTATTGGGACAAGGGAAATGCTGCGGCACAAAAATCCCACACGGAATTCAACCCAGTAAACTTTGTTGACCTATGGGACTCCCCCATCTTGATCATTCAGGGCGGAAAGGACTTCCGAGTACCCATTGGACAAGGACTAGAAGCTTTCCAAGCCGCACAGCTACAAGGTCTAAAATCGAGGCTTTTATACTTCCCTGAGGAGAACCACTGGGTCCTTGGAGCCCAAAACAGTTTAGTCTGGCAAAGAGAGTTCTATAAATGGCTGGACGAGACGGTAAAGAATGCTGATTAAAGAACCTATAAAAGACAAAAGCCACTCAAATGAGTGGCTTTTGAGC
>JBCBHI010000964.1:0-2507 GCA_038525885.1 Bacteroidota bacterium | reverse complement strand
ATAGCGCAAGACATTGAGAAGAGGCTTTCGGTGACTACGGCGGACGTCATGCGAGTATATGAAACCTACCTGAAGGGTAAGTCCTATATCGCGACCAGTTTTGTACCCAAAGGGCAAGCGGGTTTAGCTCTGGAAGGTTCCGAAGTGGCACAGGTGGTAGAGGAGGCCATTGTACAAGGGGCAGAGGAACAGTTTGATGCCTCCGTTGCTGCTGAATTTGAGCGTACTCCCTCCGCCTTTGACCGTACGGTAGAACCCCCTTACGGAGCCGTACCACAAGTAAAGGTACCTGACGTTTGGGAGCAGGAACTGTCCAATGGGCTGGCCTTGTACGGAGTGGAAAGCCAGGAAGTTCCCTTGGTTCAATTCAACTTGGTGATGGAAGGTGGAGCCTTGATGGAAGCTGCTGAAAAATCAGGAACTGCCAATTTGCTAGCCCAACTAATGACCAAAGGGACCGCAAACCGCACTCCGGCAGAATTGGAGGCGGCCATCCAGCAATTGGGAGCGTCCATTAATATAGGAGCTGGCCGAGAAAGCATCACCCTGTCTGCCACTACCCTGAAGCGTAATTACCAGGCTACCCTGGACTTAGCCATTGAAATGCTACTGCAACCCCGCTGGGATGCTACGGAATTCGACCTGCTAAAACAGCAAGTTCAGAGCCAATACAGTCAGCAGCAGGGGAACCCCAATGCCATTGCCAGCAATGCTTTCAATGCCCTGGTGTATGGCGCGGAGCATCCACGGGCCCGCAATCTGATAGGGGATGAGGCTACCCTGGCCGCCATCACTATAGAGGACCTGAAAGGCTTCTACCAGAACAACCTTTCGCCTAGTATCAGTCGGATGCTAATTGTGGGAGATATCACCCAATCCGAAGTAATATCCTCGCTAGATGGCCTGGAGAGCCAATGGGCCCGCCAAGAAGTGGATTTGCCTGAGGAAGCGCAGCCCCAAGCCCCTAAGCAAGGACAGGTTTACTTTTACGATGTACCCAACGCCAAGCAATCCGTTTTGCGCATTGGCAGACCCGCCTTGGCGGCTACGGATGAGGACTACTATCCTGCTACGGTGATGAACTATATCTTGGGCGGCGGCGGCTTTGCTTCTCAGCTTACCCAAGAACTGCGTGAGAACAAAGGATATACCTACGGGGTCCGGTCATTCTTCTCTGGCACCGAGGCCGTGGGCACCTTTACTATAAGTAGTGGTGTGCGGACCAACATAACTTTAGAGGCTACACAGGCAGTGAAGGAAATCCTTGAGAACTACGGCCCAGGATTTTCAACACAGGATTTAGAAACCACCAAGGGTTTCCTAATCAAGAGCAACGCCCGTGCCTTTGAAACGGCAGGCGCCAAACTGCGCATGCTAAGTGAAATCAGTGCCTATGGCCGCCCGTACGATTATGTGAAAGACCAGGAGCAAATTGTGCAGGAAATTACCCAGGAGCGTATTCGGGAATTAGCAGCTAAATATGTGAACCCTGATGAAATGATTTGGCTAGTGGTGGGTGACGCGAAAACTCAGCTACCACGCATGCGCGAACTAGGTTACGGAGAACCTATCCTGATCAATGTGGAATCAGAGATGCAATAAATAATTTAATCTGCCACAGGCCAGCGGGTCTGTGGCAGTACTTACCAGCCCGTAGTAGATCTTTTATTTCTTTTTGCCAGCCTTTACCATACCCATCTGCTCCATCTCGGCGAGCATTTCGTTTACTGTATCCTCCACGGGTCGGTACCCAATCCCCAACTCTTCCCGGCTAGGATTAGCATCATAGTCCACCTTAAAGCCGAAATTTCGGTTCACATATTTACGTGTAAACCCGATGAAGGGTCCTAGAAGCTTAAATACCCATTTTGGGGCAATTTTTTGGGGTAGAGGATAGTATCCAAACCGCTCTTGCAGGCTTTGGGCAATTTCCAGGAAAGAAACCGCCTTTGCTACCAGTATGTACCTACGTTTGGACTTGCCCCTTTCGGCCGCCACTATGTGAGCGCGGGCTACATCACGCACATCCACTACGCCTACGTTTACATCCGGTACCCCGCCCTTCATGCGTCCATCCGTCATCTGCAGCATGAAATCAATACTTGCGCTATCCCGGCGGTCGGTGAGTGAAGGCCCCAGTACAAACCCTGGATTAAGCACTACTAAATCCCACGGTTGACCTTCAGAAGTTTTCCAGGCAGTTTCCTCGGCTAGTTTCTTAGAATAAGGATAGGGCTGATGCTCAATAGAACTAGTGGTATTCCAGGAGTTCTCATCAAACTTACCGTTAGGAGCCTCCAGAATATCAATGTTGTCCCCGTATAGCGCATAGATGGAAGAAGTAAGCACCACTCGTTCTACCGAACCACTCCGGGTAGCCGCTTCCAGGACCGTACGAGTACCTTCTACAGCGGGCTTTATTAAAGTGTTTTCAGGATCTTTTGCTCCAAAAATGACAAAGGGAGAGGCTACATGAAAAACCACCTTGCACCCATCGATTACATTGT
>JBCBHI010000963.1:0-2509 GCA_038525885.1 Bacteroidota bacterium | reverse complement strand
AACAGCCCTGCAGTTGCCTAAGGGGGTAATATCTATCGTCCCTTCTAGACTTAATGTCGAGCGCGTCACACAAAATGAGGCGACGAGTGTTAGGCCATGCAGGGGTCAGACGGGTATCTTCACCATGCAGATACCCGGCTAGGCGCCCCCGTCCGACCCCTATTCCCCAAGGGGCCTTTCCGGATTTGTCAGGTACGGACCGGAGCAAATGACTGGGAGAGGCTTGGCTTAGGTACTCAGGCTGCCCGTTCGGCCTGTAGCACCTACTCCTGGCTCATTGGAGGAGATAGTTAATCCACTTTTGTTCACCTTTGCGGCTATGAACAAGGGTACCTGGCTTATTTTGATAGGCTGGTTTGGGTGGGGGCTACTATATTATGGGGCTCAGGCGCAGCCCATCGCGGCTTTTAATATTACCATAGAAGATGGGTTGCCTTCCAACACGGTGTATGATCTCTATCAGGATACCCAAGGCCAGGTATGGGTGGCTACCGAGAGTGGCCTTGCACAATACAACGGAGCCGACTTTACGTACTATCCCGGCAAGGGATTGAAATCGCTGGCGGTTTCCGGCTTGCGGGAAGATGCAGAAGGAGGGCTATGGTTGGTTAATTTCTACGGGCAGGTGCTGTATCTGGAACAGGACACCCTGCGGCCTCTGCTCGCTTGGGATACCTTGAACCTATCGGGATATCCTGCCATACTGGCGCGTGAAGATGCCATAGACATTATGGACAACCGGAAGGCTTGGTACCGATATTTTCCCAAGGATCAAGAACTTATCCTTTTCGACTCGTTGGCGCCAGGTATCTCTCTCATGCCTGAAATTGTCCATCAGGAATTGTGGGCATTTTGGGACCTAGACGTGGTCCGCTTGATTCCTCCTGACCCAGATAGCCTTACCCATTTCCAATTTGACTTTCCCCTGAAAGGAGGAGTACCCCGCCTAGCCGCGGTAGGAGAGCAGCGGTTGTTATTTCCGTATGACATGCGAAAGGGCTTCCTGTGGGATTCTATCCAAGGTTGGCGGTCCTTCCCCAATGACTTTATCCCTGAGGAAACGGGAATTCGTTATGCAGTAGCCCTAACCGATACGAGTGCGGCCCTGGTGAGCAGCCAGGGCCTAGGGTTGGTTTTTTCTCCCGATTCCGTGTTGTTCCTGCTTGAGGGGGAGAATATCTCCTCGGTCATTGCCCTGCAAGAAGGGGGGCTACTGGTGGGTACCTTAGACAAGGGCCTTTGGCTGATTCCCAACTTGGAGGTGCTAGCCTTTCCCAGCCTTACGGGGAGGCAGTACTACCGGATTGCCTATGACCAAAAGGGGGACTGTATCATCATAGGAGACCGTGGGGGCGCCCTTCACTTTTTTGATACCCAAGGGAGGGTAACGAGGCCTGGCACCGAAATGATTATTTCTGAAGTGCAGGCCCTGTTTCTGGATTCGCTGAATCATAAGCTCTACTTTCAAACGGACCGACTTCATGGTTTGGAGCTTGGCTCTGCGGATCTGCCCTATGTTTTTAACGAATTGAATACGGCCAAGGACATGGTAAGGGTGGATGATGAATACTATCTGGCTACCTCTTACGGACTGCACCGTTTGGGATTGGAGGGGCGGTTTCTAGGCTCTCATTCTAACCTGCGCATGTCCCGGTTGATGGTTCTCAATGATCACCAATTACTGGTCAGCGCCCAATCTGGCCTGTTGCTATTTGATATCCCAAGCCAATCCTTTGTGACGGAACAACTACCCTGGGAGGTAATACCGGAAAGCCCTACCGAATTTGCGAAGCAAGGCGATTTTACGCTGATTGGGACTGCCTACCAAGGGCTGTATATTTTTAAACAAAGTACCCTTTGGTGGCACCTCACCGAGGAGGAGGGGCTGCTTTCTAATCACATATCCGCCCTGGACCTGCGGGGTGATAATGTGGCTGTAGGCAGCAACAAAGGAGCTCATATTATCCATCTGCCCTCCCGAAGCATAAGGACGCTGGATAGGGCCAAAGGCCTGCTGAGTAGTGAAGTGGCAGATTTGGTACTGACGGAGGAGCATCTTTGGGTGGCCAATCTGTATGGTTTGCAGCGGTTTCCCCGGCAGCTGGGTGCAAAGGCAAAAGTGCCCGAAATACACCTGAAGTCGGTAGCACTGGATGGGGAGCCGATTCTGCACCCGGAATCCCTCCGTTTGCCGTATGACCACCAAGAACTGCGGCTTTCGTTTGATGTAACCCAAGTGGTGCTTTCGCAGGGGAAATCCCAGATCTATTACCGAATTCCGGCCCTCAATGGCAGCCGCTGGAACGTAACGGACCTGTCGCAGCCTACCGCTACGTATCTCTCTCTCAACTCAGGTACTTACGTAGTAGAGGCCTACGCTCAGATGGAAGAAGGGCAAGTCTCATCCATGATGCAGATTCCCCTCACGGTAGTGACTCCCTACTGGCAGCGGTGGTGGTTCCTGGCGCTTTGCCTTTTGCTGGGGGCGGGTTTGGTGGCGCTGTTGGTG
>JBCBHI010000962.1:0-2511 GCA_038525885.1 Bacteroidota bacterium | reverse complement strand
AGAGGCATTATAAATGCCTTTCCAAGGTTGCGATCACAATATAATTGTGACCGAGCAGGGTCTATGGGTGCAGCATTGGGCGTGTCCCCCTGCCGTCGTCCGCTAGCGCGGCCTTTGGGCAGGCGGCCGCCTGCCTGCCGGTAGGCAGGGGCCTTTCCCCAAGGGATGCCTTTGGCACGCTTCTCGCTTTCCGCACCGTACCCTGAGGTCCCGCCTTGCGGGATGACTCGAAGGGTACAGTGCGGAAGAGCTCAGACAATCGCTCAGTCCCTCACGCGAGGGACCGGATTTGCTTATTCCCAGCTTACCTGTCTTAGAACCTGCTCGGTCACAATTATATTGTGATCGCAACCTTGGAAAGGCATTTATAATGCCTCTATCCGTAACGTTCAGCACGAGTGCATGTAGCCAATACCGGCCGAGGCAGAGCATCAACAACTCTACTAGCTACCGACGCCATGAAAATTCATGGGTTAGCTTGGCCTTGGTAGGGGCTGTGAGCTCAGGACCAAAGCTGTTCCTTGGTTTGCACTGAACCTGCCGATGAAGAAAAACCCTTTCCGTCTCGGATGCGAGCCCAGCTCCGGGCACTTTTCCCTGAAATAGGGAAAGAAATCAAATTTGCCGAAGTGCTTGGCTTGCTAAAAGAAGGTTTGCATTTTGATACGAATCTAGGGAAGCCAAATGCGCTAATTAGCCTCAAGCGACCACAGAGCCATCCCGCTAATCCCAAAATCCTGATTCAGACAAAAGCCACCACTACTCCTGCGGTAGATTGCGCACCAAGGGCCTACGCTGATTTAGGCGATAATCCTCCATGTTTTTCCGGGTACCCGTAAACCAGATGCGGTCATCGTTGTGGGTGCCTTCCCAGGTCACGGTAGTGCTATCTTGCCGATACGAGAAATTGAACACCACTGTGGAGTCTGTGCGAACGGGCGTAAAGGAGACCGTATGTGCCACCGTGTCCATGGTATACACATGCCATTCCTGACTGCCATCACGGCTTTCTACGCTAAGGTAATTTTCGTATAAGGGGGTACCCATTTAGGACTACTGATTTCCAGGGGTAGAGGGTATCGCCTGTCTGTACCGTATCTCCATTCACCGTAATAAGTGATATCGTGATCCGGTGTGGATCAGAAACATCATCGAAGGCCTTATTATTGACCCTTTCAACTTGGTTTGCGATTGTGGGCACCGTAATGCCCAGAAGTAATAACCCCTTGATGATGAGGTACGACCTGCGGCGATGCTCCGGCCAAAGTCGTACTTCGGGTTCGGGTGCCTCTGCCTGATGCAGCACAATGACCCGCCATAGCGTGAGGAAGTTTGGGCCCAGAATCACGAAGTTCATCAGCCACAGATGGATGGCAAACATCTTCACTGAGACGTCGTACCCGATATCGATCAGTACTACCGAAGTCATAGCGATGGCGGTAAGGATAGCCCCAGCGAAGGTAGTGCGACGGAAGAGTAGCAACAGCCCACCAATGACCTCAATGTACCCTGTAGCTGCCGTGTAGAACCGCGAATAGGCCATAAAATTCCACAGATACGTCATGGGTGTTTGCTCACCCAAGGTAGTCTCCATGTCCATTAAGCCCATGATTCCAAACTGATTGGGCCAGGTTTTGGCGGCTCCGTACAAGATGAGTGTGAACCCAACGTGGTATCGTAAGATGGTGCGGGTAAGCGGAGCTAACCAGCTTTGGGCATTGCGCTGAGTGCGCTGCTCTATGATCACCCACACCATGGCCCCAATCAGCGCCATAATTCCGATAAGCGTGAACCGGGCAAAGTCATACATGCTATTGAAGCCATTGCTGGTCCGTTCGGGGTCAATCTCCCAACCGAATACCCACTCCGCAAAAGGAATGGTCAGCGAAGGCCAGAAGCTAATGACGCCGCGATCTTCTAGCTCATAGATGTATTCGAAGCCGTAGGGATAGATGTAGAAAACGACATACAGAAAAAGAACACGCCATAGATAGCGTGTGGTAAGTGATGATGTGTGCAAGGTCATGAAAAAAGTGCGTGTGTGCGTTTGGTGCCCTCAAAATAGAGAATGACCCAAGACAATGAATCCCCAGTCCCTACTTTTTGTCCTTATCTAGCCTTCTTCTATTCAGGCGGTTTGTCACCAAAAAGAGCGGACAACAGCCCACAAAAAAGGTGGCCCAAAAGCTACCTTTATCATATCTGTCCGAAGGAGAATCTGGTCTCACATCTAACAGTGAGCCCCCTATCGTCCTCGTCTGTGACGAGGATGTCTGAGATAGGCGTTTGTCCCGAAGGGATCCCTGTGGGATAACGCCAATTTTGAGGTTTAGTAGTGAGCGCAGCGATCTAATACCGCCAGCTACGCTAGTCTGCTCCCGCCGGAGCCAATTGCTCCTACTCGGTCACAATTGTAATGTGATCGCATTCAGAATGGTCCGACATTTCGGTGCGATCCAGCTTTTCTAATCTTAACAAAATTGAGGACAAGCCCTACGCTACAGCTCTACA
>JBCBHI010000961.1:0-2515 GCA_038525885.1 Bacteroidota bacterium | reverse complement strand
GTCCATGGCATCCGCTATGCCGCCCACGGCACCAGCAATATTGTCAGAGAGGATTTGCTGAGTGGTCATTACCCCAGCGAAAATGTGCACCAACCCCCAGATGATCCACAGTACTGCGGCTACTTTTAAAAAGGTCTTGAACATACCTGTATTGATTTTGATGTCATTGAAGCATCAAAATTGCTCTGCGTGGTAGGCCTATGCATTAACCTAGATTAAGAAATGCTATTACTGTAGGGTAATGAGGTTTCACTCCAAGGCGAGATCATCAGGGTGGTACCTAATGAAACCATCCTCAGTGGGCAGCTGCTTTTTCAGTAACCAGCACCTTCGGGCATCACCCGGAGTCAGCTCCGGATTGTCATCCAGGAAGTCCCGGGTATACTGATTGTACATGTTGTGTTGAGCAATTTCGGTGCGGAAACTGGGGTCTGATTTTCTGGCTTCCAACTGGTGCCACTTCTTTACAGCCTGGGCTAGGGTGTGCCCTACATGTGCTTTGACCCAAGCCATGAAATCAGTATTGAAAGCAAAGTGTTCTCCCACTTGCCTTTTCATAAACCGACGTAAGTTTTGCCCAAAGGTGACATTGTCTGTAATGACCGTCTCAGGAGTAAGCTCTGCCTTGGCCCAATTGAATCCGGACTTTGTCCTCTTCTTAGGTGCGGGAAGTAGAGCCCCATCATGGTCCAGAGCGTACATGATACGGTCCCGCAACTCGAATTTGCTGCCGGAGTAGGGGAGTCCCATCGTCTTACAGAGGGCTACCATCTCATTCTTCAGCCAATACCAACGGTTGAACTCTGCTCCTGTAGTAATCTGCTCAAAATCCGGTCTTGCCATTGTCACCTTACGTTAGCTGCCGGGCAGTTTCTCTCCTTGTGCCGAATGTGCCACCAGTTTTGTAATCCGGCTACGGCGGGTTTTGTCGGTTTTAGCAAGCTTCAGCCAGCGCAAGGCATTCCGCTTGCTAGAGTTGTTGATGGCCTGAAAGAAAGCCTGTGCTGCTGGCTTGGCCTGAAGTGCTTCAGCCAAATCATCCGGGATAATCAACTGGTCCACATCATTCATAAAATCCCAAAGCCCGTTTTCCTTGGATAGGGCTATGGAGCGCAAGCCGGCAGGGTGCATTTTACCCTCCGCTATCAGTCTAGCTGCCCGGTCCTTATAGCTTTTGGCCCAGTGCTGTACTCTTCTAGGTGATATAAGCTGCATGGTTCGGTGCTCATCCAGTTTTCTACGCACCCCATCTATCCAACCGTAGCAAAGGAGTTCATCTAATACCTGCCCGGTACCTACGTATTTGTCAGGCTTGGATTTCTTATATGTCACCAGCCAAATGCTCTCTTCCTGATCGAAATGGCCTGCCAGCCAATCCCTCAAGTCCTCCTGCGAGTGTACCTCTACCTGAACAAAATTCTCGGTGGCTATCATCTCCTTCTTTTCTCTCCCAACTAAATGTATTGGCTAAGGTTTCCAGCCCTGCCGATTGGAACAAGATCCTGAGGTTGTATCAAAAGCCACGCGACAAAGCTAACCTCCAAATTTCCTTTGGTTTTCAATTGCACCCGGCTTCAGCCGGGTGTTTAGATTGCCCCCAAAATGGGCTTTAGCCCAATGACAGGTGTTTATTGTGCTAAAGCACTATGAACCTGAATTTAGGTATTCCCCGAGCTAAAGCTCAGGGCAAATCATCGGAATAATATTTGGCTACAAAATCGTAATGATACCTTTTGATACGGCCCCTGTATCTAGTAAGCAAGGAATAAGCTACGTCCACCATCTAGTATAAAAAACACATCTGCGTCCTTTGTGCCTTCTTCCTTTACTCTGTGGTAAATAATATAGTCTCGATCTAAGTTACAGGTCCGAAACACACAGGTGGGATATCGGTTAGAAATTGCTCCATTGAGTTGGTTGTATCACGGATGCAAAGCATCTTGAGAGGTATGCTAGAGAAGGCCCCCAACAGAATTCCCAAATGGCTCCATGATTTACAACAGCGTAGCTGGGAGCCCGAAATACTCCTCTCGGGTATAGTTTTGTACGGTATGTTCCGTGTGCCCAGTATGCTAGACGGCTTCTTGGCCTACTTCAAACTCAACATCTATGGCAACTCTCAGGATATCGATAACCTGATTTCCTTATCCAAGTTCGGTATCTATTGGCTAATCACCGGGCTGGTTTTGCACCTGATTTGCCGCGGCATTTGGATCGGCATGGTAGGGCTTAGCTATACCTTCCCCAAGGGCATTGTAGTGGAGAACCTGAAGTATGAAGGGAAATTCAAAGAAAAGGCAGAACGTACGGCCAGTTTCGAACGGGTGATTACCCGGTTAGAAAAAATAAGCAGTGCCCTTTTCAGCCTGTCCTTCCTGCTGTTTATGAGCCTGGTAGGGGGCTATGTCTACTTCCTGTTGTTGGCAGTGCTCCCCATCTCCATCATCGCCATTGTTACCAATTTTGATGTGTCTGCCGAATTCATGCAAATGGTTTCCGTGTGGATCTACGTTTG
>JBCBHI010000960.1:0-2517 GCA_038525885.1 Bacteroidota bacterium | reverse complement strand
CCTTCGTTGATTACATGGGTAGAATGATTTTTTCATTTTCTACTGCAACTATTCCCCAATAGGACATCTATGGGGAAATCTGTTGCAAAACAATGAAAGAATCATTCTACCCATGTAATCAACGAAGGGCTCTGCTGTGGAGCCTGCTCATGCTAGCCATAGTGTTGCCTACTCAGGCCCAACGGAGCAAGGTGACTCTATCCGGCTATATTACAGATGAGGCCAGTGACGAATCCCTCATTGGAGCCAACATATGGTGCCCCACCACCGAACAGGGGGCCTCAGCCAATGCTTTTGGCTTCTATAGCCTCACTTTAACCCCAGGTACCTACACCCTCGAAGTTTCGGCCATTGGGTATACCCCCAAAACCCTGAAGGTCACTCTATCGGAAAATCAAACGCTTAACCTACAGCTCGCCGAGGCCACCCAACAGCTGGAAGAGGTAGTAGTAAACGGCAAACAATCTGCCGTACAACTCACCCAAATGAGTCGCCGTACGCTCCCCATCGATCAGTTGGATAAGCTCCCTACCTTCTTTGGGGAAGTGGATGTGCTGAAGAGCGTACAAATGATGCCTGGCGTACTGCGCGGCTCGGAAGGCAACAATGGACTGTATGTGCGAGGCGGCAGTGCCGACCAAAACCTGATGCTGCTAGACGGAGTGCCGGTATACAACGCCAACCATGTATTTGGCTTCCTTTCGGTATTCAACGCCGATGCCATCAAAAGTGTGGAGGTCTATACGGGGGGCTTCCCGGCCCGCTACGGCGGCCGCCTATCGTCGGTAATTGACGTAATCATGCGCGAGGGCAGCCGGGAAAAGCTACAAGGGCTGGTGTCGGTGGGGTTGATATCCTCACGGGCCATGTTGGAAGGGCCTATTGGGGAGAATACGAGCTTTTTGGTAACTGCCCGCCGCAGCTACGCGGATCTGTTCGCCATTCCCTTTCTGTACTTCCGCGACCTGAATTCGTCTTTTGGGCAAAACTCGGTGCGGGCCAACTTTCAGGATTTCAACGGTAAGATTAACCACCGTTTTTCGGACCGCAGCCGCTTGTATCTGAGCGCCTACACTGGGCAGGATGTGTACGCGGGGCTCTCTAAAAACGAAGTAACCTCTGAAGCTGAGTTGCGCAACTTTGACTGGGAAGAGGGTACACGCTGGGGTAACGTGACCACGGCACTACGCTGGAACTACGTACTGTCGCCACAGCTGTTTATGAACCTAACGGGCACCTACAGCCGATACGGCTTTGGGGTATTACGCAATACCAACGAATACCGGGAAACGCTTTCTACTGGCGAGGTAAAGCATGACTTCTACTATGAAAATCAAACCTCGGTGATCCAAGACCTGGGGGCGAAACTAGACTTTGACTGGGCGCCCAATCCGAGCAACCACATTAAGTTTGGGGCGCAACTGACCCGGCAATTTTTTCAGCCGGGGGACTACTCCCTACAATCGACGATGCTGGCGGATACCCTTTTTGGCGCGGCCGAGCGCAACGGTTGGTTCTTGAATGGCTATGTGGAGGATGAGATTCAGTTGGGGGATAAAGTATCGGCCAACCTGGGGCTGCATGCCTCACAGTTTGAGACGGGCGACACCACCTACCGGTCGCTACAGCCGCGGCTCAGTATGCGGGCGCAGGTGCACCCACAGGTGGCAATAAAGGCCTCGTACACGCAAATGCAGCAGCCGCTGCACCTACTGGTGACTTCGGGCATCGGCCTGCCGGTAGACCAATGGGTGCCGGCTACGGACCGGGTAGCCCCGCAAGAGAGCTGGCAAGTGGCCGCGGGAGTAGACGTGGTGCTGGGCGAAGGCTACTTGCTCTCCCTAGAGGGCTTTTACAAGGAAATGGACAACGTGCTGGAGTACCTGGACGGGGAAGGTTATACTAACCCCTATAAGGACTGGCAGGACAAGATAGCCGTGGGAACGGGCACAGGCTACGGCGGCGAGCTATGGCTGAAGAAGGAGCAAGGTGCTTTTACAGGTTGGCTGGCCTACACACTGAGCTGGAGTTGGCGGAAGTTTGACGAAATCAACTTTGGCGAGCGCTTTCCGTACCGCTACGATCGCCGACACAACATACAGCTGGCGGGCACCTACCAGGTGCGCGAGGGCATGACGGTGGGAGCCAACTGGCAGTACGGTACGGGCCACGCGATTACCTTACCCGTAGGCTTGGCGCTGCTGCCCGATGCAGCGGCGGTAGACGAGCCCTTTGCCTGGGCCAACAATCCGCGCTTTTACCCCTACTACGGTGGGCGCAATAACTTCCGCATGCCGGACTACCACCGCCTGGACGTGAGTATGAACTTTGAAAAGCACAAATCGCGGGGCGTACGGGTCTGGTCCTTTGGGGCCTACAATGCCTACGGTCGGCAGAATCCGCTCTTCATTACGCTAGACACTTTTACCAATGAGGAGAACGGGGTGCTGGTAGACATCGAGAAGGTTTACCAGCAGTTTACCCCCATTCCTTTCCCTATCCCTTACGCCTCGTACA
>JBCBHI010000959.1:0-2518 GCA_038525885.1 Bacteroidota bacterium | reverse complement strand
GTCGCGAGAATCTAACAACTTGCAAGCAGCTAATATCCAGGTAATTACCAATAGAGTTGCGAGCTGTCTACCTGTTTCAAGCCTCTGGCTTCGGCATAGAACTCCTTCATTCTTTAATAAAAATCTCTGCTCCCTCCGTGCCTACTCAGAGACCTCTGTGTTCCCCTTTTCCACAGCTATAGGCTTTGGTTCTAGCCCCAGCCACCAGGCCGTTTTATTTTCCCACAGAGAATTTACAAGCAATTCCGCTGGCTATCGGTATGCAAGCCGTTTCTTTGTCCCAACCGAACAGTCTAATCATGCGCTCACTGGTCTTATTTCCCCTGCTTTTTGCTTCCATTTCCCTGGCGGCCCAGCACAATTTTTGGCCTCAGGGGCCAGCAGATACCTTGGTTGCCTATGAACAATGGGCTTCGGGCTGGTCTGAAACTCACGAGCAACCCTATTGGGTAGCGTATGTCCTCACTGCTGAAGAGCTGGATATCCCTGCTCAAGACCGTACCGGAATGGGCTTTCGTTCCGACCGCAGTATTCGCACCAAAACCCCTTCAGATAATGACTACAAAGGCTCTGGCTACGACCGTGGACACCTAAGCCGCGCTGAGTACAACAAGCATAGCGTGGATATTTACAAAGAGTGCTTTATGATGAGCAACATCAGTCCACAGATTGGTGTCAATTTTAACCGCACCGGTGGCGACTGGTACAGCCTGGAAACGCTGGAAAAGGAAATCGCCTATGCCTTAGATTCCCTCTATGCTGTCTCAGGCCCCATTTTTCAGGATACCCTGGGGCATATAGGTAAGAACTCCACCATTACTGTGCCGGGTTACTTTTACAAAGCTTGGCTGTCACCGGATGCTCAGCATGCCATAGCAATCATTTTGCGGCACGACAACGTAGACGATGCATCCCTTTGGGACGATGCCGTGACTATCGATGAATTGGAGGCCAGAACCGGGTTCGATTTCTTTCCGGCCCTACCCGAGGAGCGGGAAGGGGTACTGGAGGTAGGGTACTGGCAGCAGCTGGTGACTCAAACTAAAGAATGAGCTGTCTTTAGAGTTTCTGAGTGGCACTCCAAAGCCAACGAGTCATTCCATGGATTGAAGAGGGAAGGGTGCGGTGGATTCCCCGTGGCCGTTAGGTGGGGAAGCCTAGTTATTGTCTAAATGAATAAACTAATGAATAGACCAGAAGTAGTAGTGGTGCCCGGAAGTGAAATCAATCCCAAGATTCCCGGAACCATGTTTGAGCGGACTTCTAACCGAAGGTATTCCGGTTGGGACAATACTTTTGATGCTCAATTTTATGACCGTTCAGCATTCTATGTGTGTGCCTCCCAGCCAGATAGTGTAGAGGGCATCGTCAGGATTGTTAGGCCTCCACTTCCTTTGGAGCAAGCTATCGGATTCGAAGCGCTTAACTTGGATATATCCTTTGCCGTGGAAATTTCCGGAGTGGGGTTTACCTCCCGATTGGGACTTATGGCTGTGCTAAGCAAACTATATGATGACTTAGACCGCAGCGGATATAAGAAGGTACTGGCCTTAACGGATGCTACCAATCGCTTCTTTTACCGGGAGATCGGCATGCGAGGCGGCCATCTGGTGAGTGATAAGACGGTACAGTACAAGGATTTTAAGTATAGAAACGAGAGAGAAAATGTGCAATGGTCGGTCATTGAGTTCAAAGACCTACAAAAAGTTGCTCACGGATATTGGGAAGAAATTCAGCATTTGAATGCCTATCAGAACTGGCAAAACCCAACCGACTATTCCTGGTTAATGCAAAACTCCACCCTCAACATTTAGCATTACCTTCAGT
Organism: Bacteroidota bacterium; assembly: GCA_038525885.1. Taxonomy (GTDB): domain Bacteria; phylum Bacteroidota; class Bacteroidia; order Cytophagales; family Cyclobacteriaceae; genus DMST01. Next base: position 691 of record JBCBHI010000959.1, on the reverse strand, counting down.
TCCACAATCGATACTCGTCCCTTTTACCTATCCCTGTGTATGGCATTAACGCTCGAAATTTTCCCCTATATCCTTGATTTTACTTTCGCCGCAGGTACCTCCCGCGGAGTATTGCGCGAGAAGAGAACCTGGTTCTTGAAAATATGGGAGGATAATTCGCCCGAGGTATTTGGGCTAGGCGAGGCCGGGCCTTTAGTGGGGCTGAGTATTGATGATCGGCCGGATATGGCTAGTGCCTTGGAGGCCTTAATAGGACGTATAGCTCAGGCTGATGTGCCCGCAAACCTAGATGAGGTATTCCCTTGGGTACAAAGTTTAGTTCCCCCGGAATGGCCCAGCATTCGCTTTGGTTTGGAAACCGCCCTGCTGGATCTACTACAAGGAGGCCAGCGGATGATCGTGGATTCACCCTTTATTAGGCAAGAGCGTTCCATCCTTATCAATGGACTAGTGTGGATGGGGGATGCGCCCACTATGCAGCAGCGGTTAGAAGAGAAGTTAGAACAAGGCTTTGCCACCATCAAGGTAAAGATTGGGGCCATTGATTTTGAGGAAGAATTGCGGTTGTTAGCCCTGGTTCGGGAACGCTTTGGGCCCGATCAGATTACCCTTCGGGTGGATGCTAATGGCGCTTTCAGCCCTGAAGAGGCTCCCCAAAAGCTACAACAGCTAGCCGAGTTTCAGCTCCATT
>JBCBHI010000958.1:0-2469 GCA_038525885.1 Bacteroidota bacterium | reverse complement strand
TCCGATCTGGAGAAGCCTGCCGTGGAGGACGAGTTGCGCAACATTCTCCATTACTTAGTCAATATCTTCCCGGAGGTAATCCCCATTCTGGACCGGCGCATGCTGCAGGCGGCCAAGCAGATAGGACTGGATATAGATACCATTTGCGAGGCCCATCAGTTTCCACGGCTTACCTTTGGCGACTGGGTAGGAGGGGACCGCGACGGCCATCCGCTGGTGACGGCCGAAGTCACCCAATATACCTTGAACCAGCTGCGGCTCCATGCCTTTGTGGTCATTCGCCGCAAGCTGCTCCGGTTGGTACAGCGCATCAGTTTTAGCCATGAGTTGGAGGATACACTACCCGAGGTACGAGAGCGAGTCCTGGCCATGGTAAAGGAATTGGGGGTGCGAGGCAAAGAAGCCTTGGAGCGCAATCCTGGAGAAGTATTTCGGCAGTTTGTCAACCTAATGCTATTCAAGCTACCCGTAGAAACCATGCGCGGCCACGCCACCCAGTTGGTAGATAACCACCCGGGTGCCTACGTGCATTCGCAGCAGCTTCGGGAGGATTTGCAACTGCTCCAGAAAGCCTTGGTAGCATATGGAGCCAAGTCCGTTGCCTACGATGATGTCACCACCGTTATCCGTATTGTGGATGCCTTCGGTTTCCACCTGGCTGCGTTGGACATCCGGCAGAACAGTGCTTTTCATGATCAGGCCGTGGAGCAGCTACTGGAGGCTTCCCAAGCGGAAGAAACCCGCTTCAGTGAATGGCCTGAAGAGCAGCGGGTGGCCTTTCTCAATCAAGAATTGAAGTCAGCCCGCCCATTTGTGCATCCCAAGGCAACCCTGGGACCTCAGGCCCAGGCCGTTATGGCCGTTTACCGGGTCATTGCGGACCACACCGAAAAGTACGGTACCAATTGCATAGGCTCCTTTATCGTCAGCATGACTCGCTCCCTGTCAGACCTGCTGGTGGTGTACCTGCTAGCAAGAGAGGCTGGTCTTACCTATATGGAGGAGGGAGGCATGACGGCCAAAATCCCGGTGGTGCCCCTGCTAGAGACCATTGAGGACTTGGAAAACGGCCCAGGCATTCTGGAGCCCTTCCTCAACCATCCCATTACCCAGCGCACCTTAGCCCACGTGCAGCAGCAGTACAGCTGGCAGCAACCCGTGCAGCAGGTTATGGTAGGCTACAGTGATAGCAACAAGGACGGTGGTATCATGGCAAGCCAATGGAACCTCTACAAGGCGCAGTACCACCTTGCAGAACTGGGAGAAAAGCTGGAGGTGAAAATCCGGTTCTTCCACGGCAAGGGCGGTTCCATTAGCCGCGGGGCAGGTCCCACGCATTATTTCATCAAAGCCATGCCCCACGGCGCACCCAATGGCGACCTACGGCTCACGGAGCAGGGAGAAACCATTGCCCAGAAGTACGCCAATAAAGTCAATGCGGCCTATAACCTGGAGCTACTGGCAGCGAATACCTTGAGCAAATATTTGCTGAAACAGCGGACAGCACGTCAGTTCCACCCGTTGGCTGAGAGCATGGAATGGCTAGCCAACCGATCCAAGGAACACTACGAAACCATGATGCAGTCAGAGGGTTTCATCACCTTCTTCCGGCAGGCAACGCCTATCGATGCCATCGAGAAAAGTAAGATCGGCTCGCGCCCGGCCAAGCGCACCGGCATGAATACCCTCGACGATCTGCGGGCCATTCCTTGGGTGTTCTCCTGGAGCCAGGCACGGGTTCATATGACGAGCTGGTATGGTTTGGGTAGCGCCTTGAGTGACCTAAAAACCGAACAACCGAAGGCTTACCAGACGCTTAAGCAGGCCTTGAAGACAGATGCCTTCCTCCGGTACGTGTTTACCAACATCGACACCAGTTTGGCAGCTACGGACGAGGAGATCTTCAAATTGTACTTGGGTTTGGTAGAGAGTGACTCCATCCGTGATAAGTTTGGTCAGGGCTTTCTGGAAGAACTAGCCCGGATGCGCCAACATATGGAGGAGTTGTTGGAGCGCCCACTGCAGGAACGCAGAAAGAACCACTACTATTCCAATCAGCTGCGGGCATCCTTGATGCAGCATTTGCACCAAAAACAAGTGGACTTGCTTCGCACTTGGCGCCAAATGATTGCTGACAGCCATCCTGATACCGAAAAGATACAAGTAGAGCTACTGCTCACTATCAACTCCCTCTCCGGCGCCATGCGCAACACCGGATGATAGTTTGTTTTTTGTGGTGGGACCACTTCAAGTGGTCTTACCACTGATGTCGCAAAGCGTTGTAAATGAGCTGATTGCAAATTCATCCTTGGTAGAAATAATTCCGCGCGGCGTCACACAAAATGAGGGGATGGGCCTTGCAGGGGTCCGACCGCTATCTGCGTTGTGAAGAAAGCGGTCGGACCCCTATCTCCCTTAAGTGGTTTATTTTCAGCTGATTACCCACCTCAAGAGACAGCCTTTCCCAAG
>JBCBHI010000957.1:0-2522 GCA_038525885.1 Bacteroidota bacterium | reverse complement strand
ATTTCTACTACGGTAGCCTTGGCAGCGGTAGTCCTGCCCGTAATCTTCTTGCAGGGGCTTACCGGGAGGCTGTTTCGCGAGTTTGGCATCGTAGTAGCCGGTGCGGTAATCATCTCTTCTTTTGTAGCCCTCTCTTTGACTCCTATGCTGAGTTCGCGGATTTTGAAGCGCAGGGAGAAACAAAACTGGCTGTACCGAGCCACAGAACCTTTGTTCGTCCGGCTGAATGAGGGCTACAACCGTAGTCTGGAAAACTTTATGCGCCGCAGGTGGCTGGCCTTCCCCATTGTGGGCCTCATGGGCTTCCTCATCTATATTCTGGGGACGGTCATTCCTTCGGAGCTTTCGCCACTAGAGGACCGTGGTACCTTCCGGGTAATTGCGACCGCAGCGGAAGGAGCCACTTTTGAATACATGGACCGATATGTAGACCAGGCGGTTTCTATCATGATAGATGAGGTGCCCGAGAGTGAAGGGATCATATCGGTAACCTCGCCAGGGTTTGGTGCATCCAGCTCGGTAAACTCGGCTTTCGTGATTGCCAAGCTATCGGATTCTGACCAGAGGGAAAGATCTCAGGCAGAGATAGCCCGTGCCGTTACACCCAAGATTATGCAGCTAACGGAGGCCCGGGCTTTTGTTACGCAACCGCGAGCAATAGGAGACCGCCGTGGAGGCTTGCCGGTACAATATGTATTGCAAGCCCCTACCTTGGAAAAGTTGAAGGAGGTTCTACCCGCCTTCATGGAACGAGCTCGGAGTAGTTCTACTTTCACTTTTGTGGATTTGGATCTAAAATTCAATAAGCCTGAACTTCAGATTGATATTGACCGGGATAAGGCCCGCAGCCTTGGGGTAGACATCCGGGATATTGCCCAAACGCTACAGCTGGGGCTGAGCGGCCAGCGGTTTGGTTATTTCATCATGAATGGCAAACAGTACCAAGTAATTGGGCAGGTAAGCCGGGAAGACCGCAATGAACCGGTAGACCTGCGCAGCCTGTACGTTCGCAACCGCGAGGGCAGACTGATTCAGCTGGACAATCTGGTGACATTTTCGGAAGAAAGCACCCCACCACAACTATTCCGGTTCAACCGGTATGCCTCTGCCACTATCTCCGCAGGGCTGGTAGCAGGCAAAACTGTAGGAGAGGGAATTGACGCCATGGACGCCATAGCGGCGGAAGTGCTAGATGACAGTTTCCAAACCGAGCTTGCGGGTACCTCAGCAGAATTCAGGGATAGTTCTAACAGCCTCATCTTTGCCTTCGCTTTTGCCTTGATCTTAATCTACCTGGTACTATCGGCACAATTCGAAAGCTTCAGAGACCCGTTTATCATCATGTTTACGGTACCCTTGGCTTTGGCAGGGGCCTTATTCACGCTTTGGTACTTTGAAGAAAGCCTGAACATCTTTAGTCAGATCGGTATCATTATGCTGATAGGGTTGGTGACCAAAAACGGAATTCTAATTGTAGAATTTGCCAACCAGCGAAAGGCCCACGGACTGGGGGTAAAGGAGGCCATCATAGAAGCTGCTGAGGCTCGGTTCCGTCCTATTCTGATGACTAGCCTTTCTACCATTTTGGGCATTCTGCCTATTGCCCTTGCCTTGGGCGCCGGTTCTGAAAGTAGGGTCTCCATGGGTGTCGCCGTCATTGGAGGGTTGATCCTGGCAACTACACTTACACTATACATCATTCCTGCCATGTACAGCTACCTGACGGGCAAGGAAAAACGCATGGCTCGCTACTAATATGCATCGATATTTTTTAGCCGCTTCCGGCATCCTCTTTTCGTTTTCGGTACAGGCTCAGGACACCCTGCGCCTGGAGGATGCTATGGCCAAAGGCCTGGAAAGTAATTATGAGGTAGTGGTCAATCAGCTCAACCAGGCTGTACTGGACAATGACGCATCCTATACGTGGCTCAACTGGGCGCCGGAACTCTTGATAGACGGAGGCATCAACCAACGGACTCAAAACGTGAACCTCACGTTTGCCAGCGGTGAAAGTCAAAACCGCCCGGGAGCGGGAACCTTCACGGCCAATGCGGGGGCAGACCTCACGTATCGGTTGTTTGAAGGGTTTGGCAAGCGCTACCGGATTCAGCTCACTGAGTTGATAGCAGAGAACGGCCAAAAAGGGATGGAATCGTTGATGGAGTCTACCCTGGCCGATGTATCTGACGCCTATTATGCTTTGGTGGTGGCCAAGAACCAAATTGAAGTACTAGAAACCAATCTGGCTCTGTCACGGGAGCGGGTTTCTATCGCTAAAGCCCAGTACGAGGTGGGCAAGTCATCCAAACTGGAGTTCCTGCAGGCACAAGTAGACTACAACTCAGACAGCGCCCTCTGGCTGGCTCAGCAGGAGACCGTACAGTCTGCCAGCATAGCTCTCAATATTCTGCTTGGGCAAGCTCCTAACGAAACGCTTATCCCTGCGGGCACTATCCCCATAGATAAGTCGCTTGATTATGAAAGCTTGCGACAAGGGCTGCTAGAAAACCCACAGGTAGAAC
>JBCBHI010000956.1:0-2523 GCA_038525885.1 Bacteroidota bacterium | reverse complement strand
ATTTGTTGCTCTCTGGGCGAGGCAACCTTTTGTACCCAAGTGAGCATCGACTCAGAGAGGTACAAAAGGTTGCCTCGCCCAGAGAGCAACAAATAAAATAGAAGGCCATCCGGCGCAAGATCATGCCTGCACTGGACGCAAAGGATTGGTTTGGCAGCAAACGTTCCTTAGAAAACAGCAAGCGGGTATTGGCCCTGGAGGCTCAACTTAAGCAATTCGAACAACCAGATGGCAACGGTCCAGCAGAAAGCACTCCTGCTGTAGACTCACCTACCACACAGCAGCCTATCGAACCAGAGAACGCTGCAGCTGCCGCTGAAGAAGACAACTCAACTACGGATGCTTTACATGCCAGCCAATGGCAGGCACTCAATAATTACCACTTTCATTCACAACGGCCTGAGGCCCGCGAGCTGGCACTATCCCTAGAGTCTGCCGCCAGACAAGCCAACGATGAGCATCGGCTGGTGGGAATCCTGCCCATGATTGGCCAGGTCCATCATACAGATGGAGCCTACGATAAGGGCCTAGCTGCTGAAGAAGAGGCCTTACGCTTATATGATCAAGCCCGAGACGCAGCGCTGGAAAAAGAGTACCTACTAGAGCCTAAAACAACGGCGCTTATTTTAAAAGCCCACATGGAACTAAGTATGGGCTATCCTGATCGGGCCCTGCGCCATACGGAGGAGGCGGTAGTGTGGGCCAAAGCCAATGCCACTATCATCAGCATCACCTTGGCCTATCTGTATCAGGCAATGGTGGCCTATCTGAGGCAAGAAAAAGACTTGGTGGCCAAAATAGTGGCCGAGTATCGGGAGCACTATGGAGAGCAGGCAGACAGTGGATTTGTCTCAAAACACCTCTTTCTGTATGGAGACTGGAGTGCGGGGAATATCAGTGGTGCCGAAGTCTACCATCAGGAAATTTTGGAGTCTCAGCGAACCTATGCACTCTCCTGGTATGAACCGCCCCTGGCCGATCTATATCTGGCCGCTGGCCAGGTCAAAGAGGCCATTGAGCTGATGGAAAATGCACTTGTACGCTGTGAAAAAACCGGGGAAAAGTGGGCGCTAGCCTTGGTACATACTACGAGGGCCCGCTGCTTTTATGCGGAGGATCAAACGTATAGCACCCGAGTAGACCAAGCCCTACACGCGGCCTTGGAAATTGCGAACGGAACACCCCCGTCAGCCGAGGACTCAGCGCCAAAAAATGTACTCCTCTGGCATGTTTTGGAAGCCCGTATGCTGCGAGCCCGCTATTTGCTGCAAACACCGGAAACCGCCAATACATCTGAGGCCATACAGCGGCTGCAAGACGCTTTGAATGCACTGGAAGAAGGAAAGGGAACACAGCTGTACCAAGAGGCATCCGCCATATTGCATACTTGGAATACCTACCCCACGGCGTAAATGGTTACTGAAATAGCATCCGACCCCTCCTTACTTCGTGAGCCCTTGGTGTCCACGCTACATCAACAGCTCCAAGATGCCGATATCCTCTTAATTGTACCGCCGTTTTTCAACATCGAGTACATTGCCTTGGGACCTTACACGCTCAAGGCCCTCGCGGAACAGCAGGGCTATACGGTAGCCGTGCTACATACCGAATTAATCTTGGCCAAGTTTCTGGGGGTGAAAACGTACCGCCAGATAGTACATCGGCCTCCGGAGGCATATTATCAACTGATTGCCGAACGGTTCTTCGCTCGCAGTGCCTTTGGACTCCCCCCCTTGGGTGAATCACTAGATTGTTTGGATGATTACCACAAGGCCATCTACGGACATGAAGAACATGTGGCATCCGGGGCTTGGGAAGTAGGTAGTCAATACTTTTCCCTGGATGAGATGCAGGCCATCGAAGAGCTGTGCTTTGACTTTACGCAACTATGCGCGGAGGTGATAGCCCAGTACTCCTTTCAGGTAATTGGTTTATCTATTGCCTTCGAGAGTCAGGTCCATGCCTCGGTGGCCTTGGCCAACGCCCTGGCCCGGCACCCCCATACGGCCCGCATAATTGCCGGAGGGGGCTACTGCGACTACCGCACCGAAGAGGGCCTGCTAGAGATCTGCCCGGCCTTCGACCATGTGTTTGCGGGGGAAGCCGAACGGGCCTTTCTGGAATATCTGGACCAGACATGGGGAAAAGCACCGGAAGCGCGCACGGTGCTCAAGTCACAAGCCCCCTACCCCTTGGATGAAATTCCGCTGGTAGACTATGGCTACTACGCACAGCGAGTCATTTCCATCTTGGGTGATGCCTTTTTCCGAAACTACGTGCGGGTGCTGTGGTACGAAACCAACCGGGGGTGTTGGTGGGGAGACATTGCCCGCTGTACCTTTTGTTCTATTCCTGATACCCCTTTCCGGGGAAAATCTCCGGCCTTGGTAGCCCAACAGCTGCGGCAACTCCACCAACAATTTCCTGATAAGGTTCTATTCTTTGCGGACGATATCATCCGGCCCGCTTTCATTGAACAATACAAGCAGGCCCAAGCAGGAAATCAGCTTCCTCCCATTGGGT
>JBCBHI010000955.1:0-2532 GCA_038525885.1 Bacteroidota bacterium | reverse complement strand
TCGTGCCAAAAGGTAATTCCAGCTTGGTTTTCACTTACCGCAGTACCATCAGGCAACGCAAGACTTAAAGCTGGGGGTAGATTTTGGCACGATGAACATTCGAAACTGGCCGGGTACACTGTAGAAGAGGCCGGTATACAATCAGGTGAATGGACTACCTACATCAACGGGGACCCTTATTTGCCCGATGATAGCTATAGCATGTTCATAAAACGTGATGCTCAGAACAGGTTGTTGGTTATTCAAGGCGATACCGTTCTGCAAGACACAGCTGTTTTGTTTGCGTTTCTTCCCCTAGACATGAATTCTCCATCAGAATCTTTGGATGTGTTGGGAATATCATTCGCTGAAGGTGAAGAGGCGAAAACGATTCCCTTTGCCGATGACGGGCTGGGATATGACCGGTTCGCTAATGATGGAGTTTTCACGGGTCTGATGCCTAGGGAACAGGATACCACCCAGTATTATACGGTAATGATGACCGGAGAAATGGATGGATGTGAGTTTGTGCGTAAGGTAGATGGCACATTGTCCGAATGTGGCATCATTCCCTTTTTCTTGGCAGGCAATGCAGATATCGATGAACCTGTTTGTCAGAATCTTGCCTTACAGTTCGAGAATCAAAGTATAGTTTTCGGCGAAGAAATGGTGACCAAGGTGGTCTGGGATTTTGATGACGGAACTACCTCCTTGGAAAAAGCTCCTGAACACCAATACGCTCAGGCAGGTACCTATTTTCCATCGATGACAGTCTACTCCAACGGAGGGTGCTCGGCTACCTTTACCGATACCGTTACGGTACTTGAGGCCCCGGTGGCCCAGCTAGATAATATTCCTACCGATACGCTTAGTTGCTCGCCTGCAGTGGTTTTCGCTATGGTAGACCATCCTGAACCGGCCTCAGGACCGCTTTCCTACCGTTGGTTACGCGCCGATGCTACTGTGTGGGAGCAAGCGGGTAGGGAAGTTACCTTGACCGAGCCAGGTTTGTACGTGGGTGAGGTGAGCAATGGACAATGCACCGACTACACCGACACCGTAAATCTGCGTTTCTCAGAATTGCCAACCGTACAGCTCCTCACCGAAGCAGGGCAAACTGCTTCGGAGATCGCTTGGTGTGTTGATGAACCTCAAAGCTTGGAAGCAACGGGCAATTTTGTGACGGCGGATTGGCAAATTGCCACGGGGGACGAATTCGTTTCGGTGGCTATGGGCCCCACGTATGCTCCTGAAGTTAGTGGAACCTACCGGGTAGAAGTGGCCAACCAAGACGGCTGTACGGTACCTTCCTCTCCCATTGATGTCACCGTGATGCCCCTACTAGTGGCCAATGAGATAGTGGTGCAGACCCCAGGATGCTACAACGGTACGCTAACTTTGAATGCGGCGACGTCACCTTCCTATGAGACCACTACTTGGTTTGAAGCGGATACTGAAGGGCCCATCGGTACCGGTTCGACTTTAGAAGTAACCGAAGCAGGGAATTATTATGTGCGTTATGATGCAGCAGGGGCTTGTTCGGTAGAAAGCGGTACGGTATGGGCCAACCCCCGACCTACCAATATATCCCTTTCTGCACCCTCAGGTAGTTTTGTTTGTAATGAGCCGGTTACGTTTCGGGTGGACATGGACCATGTCCTTGGAGCAGCGGATGAACTGAGCTGGTGGTACCGTGATGAATTGGGACATCAACATCATGTGTTCGATGCCATGAATCAACTCGAGTACACCACCACCGAACCCGGTGACTATTGGGTACGCTTGATTTTCGCGGCCGAGGGGCCTAACGACATGCCGAACAGGATGCACATCGCTATCTGCGTGCAGACTGATGTAGTGCCGGTACGTATTGGTGATGCCTTGCCTATTCCCACGGTTACGGCTCTGGATGACAAGCAGGTCACCTGCCAGCCTGACTCCGTGGTGCTGATTGCCGAGCCCGGTTTCCCGAATTATGTATGGAACAATGGAGTAGAAGGGGATACCCTAGTACTTACAGAGCCCATGGACCAAGCCAGGGCTTTTAGGGTTTCGGTAAGCAGCCAGACCTGTACTAGCACTAGCGAGGCCATAGGGGCTTACGTGAAACCAGGCCCGGTTTTGAACTACCCAGAAATACATGGAGATACCATTTACCAGCGGAATTGCGACTTTGCCGTTACCCGAGATATTTCATTGGGTGATACCCAAGTGGAGCGTTATGATTGGTACTATTTAACTAGCAGTGGAGATACCGTCTTGTCCGGTATTGGAGCGCCTTTTTTTAGGCTAAATCGCTTCGATTCCACTTTGCAGGTGTTCTGTGTAGTCACCCATCGGGAGTCAGCGTGTTCGGATACTACAGGGCTGTTTACCCTAATTAACGCCCCTAAGCTTGTTGATCCCATATATGGGGACGTAATCAGGCCTGCGGTAATCAGTCTTAATCCTGAGGTGCCAAATCAGGACTCAATTTTCATTTGGGGGCCGAATAATGGTGAGGATGGTTTACCAGAGGTTGAGTTCTTCTTGCAAGCGTACCATGCACCCGAT
>JBCBHI010000954.1:0-2533 GCA_038525885.1 Bacteroidota bacterium | reverse complement strand
CGAAGCCTGCGTCCATTTTGTCTTTTGCACGCTGGTAGGGGTCTGGCTTGGCATCCCAGCCAAAAGCCTTGGTACCCGGGCCAAAGGGATCACCACCGGTACCGCAGAAGGTATGCCAGTAGGCGACGGCGAAACGGAAGTGCTCGGTCATGGTTTTGCCAGCCACGATCCTTTCCGGGTCATAGTACCGGAAGGCCAAAGGATTATCAGACTCGGGTCCTTCGAACTGGATTTTCCCAATGCCTTTGAAGTATTCGGTATCCCCAACGGTAAGCTGAGTACCTGCTTTCACTAATGTATCCATATTCAGTTCATTTTCAGGCTGTTACTAGCCTCATTAGATCTTTTTTCCATGATTGATAGCCATGCTCTAGCTGTCCGTTTACATTGAGCGGTTGTACCGTTTTCTCAATGGACAACCCACTCATGGCCTGTTCCAAAGTAGCTTTGTGTCCCAGGGTGTAGCCTACTGCCTTCGCGGCACCTACGGCACCGGTAGTTTCTACCAGCTCTATTTCAGTGTTGAGCAGCGTAGATACCGTGTGGGAAAAGACGTCTGACTGAAACAGGTTGTCGTTTCCTACCCTGATTTTATTCACTTCCAGCCCCAGCTCTTTGAGGATGTCCATGCCAAAGGCAAAGGAGAAGGCGATGCCTTCCAGCGATGCACGGTAGACGTGGGCCTGGGTATGGCGATTGAATTGCAGATTGATAAAGTGGCTGCCGATATCCTGATTGTCCAGGATACGTTCGGCACCATTGCCAAAGGGCAAAACTCGTAGTCCGTCTGAGTTCATAGGTATGGCTTGCATTTGCTCTTCCATTTCCCGGTAAGAGCTGGCCGAGTCGGCTACGTGCTGGCGTACCCAGCGGTATTGGCTACCCGCGCCGTTGATGCAGAGCAGAACGCCAATGCGAGGATTGGCTTTGCTGTGGTTCACGTGGGCAAAACTGTTCACCCGTGATTTGGGATCGAACACCAGCCGATTTACCACGCCATATACCACTCCGGAGGTTCCGCCGGTGGCGGCAATTTCACCTGGATTCAAGGCCCCGAGTGACATGGCATTGTTGGGCTGGTCACCCGCCCGATAGGCCACGGGTATGCCCTTAGGCACTCCCAAGGCCTCCGCCGCCGACGCCATTAATTGCCCCTGGTTGGAAAAGGTAGGGCGAATGTTGGGCAGAAATTCTTCACTGATGCCAAACTCCTCGAAGGCAAACTTGGCGGGGGCATCGTCCTGGAAATCCCACATGATGCCTTCGCTCAGTCCGCTAGGGGTGGTAGTGCACTCGCCAGTCATACGCAAGGCCACGTAGTCGCCCGGCAGCATCATTTTGTGGATCTTATTGTATACCTCCGGCTCGTGGTCCCGCACCCACTTCAATTTGGAAGCAGTAAAGTTGCCGGGGGCATTGAGCAAATGGGTATAGCAGGCAGAGGCCCCCAGATGGTTTAGGGCTTCGTTGCCCGGCTCTACCGCCCGACTATCGCACCAGATGATGGAAGGGCGCAGGGGCTTATGGTCCTCTCCTACCAGTACCAAACCGTGCATTTGGTAGCTGATGCCTATACCAGCTACTCCATCGCGGATGGACTGCGGCTGGTTGGCCAGCAACTTTTGGGTAGCGGCAACTACATGCTCCCACCAATTTTCTGGGTCTTGCTCGGCCCATCCCTGCTGTGGGCTATCGATCGGCATCTCCGTATCGGGATGCGAAACTACCTGAACCGGTTGGTTGGTTTCTCCATCCACCAAGGCGGCTTTGATCGAAGAGCTTCCTATATCGTATCCTATGTAGTACACAATCGTGGTCTTTAATTCAGGTTGGGCCCGGCAGGAATCCCATGCTTATTGCTTTAAGAGAAAACCTACCTGGTGCTTTGCGTAATTATTAAAAGCTGCCCTCTCAAAGGTGCTTCAATTGATAATTTTTCAAAAAATACTTGCCCCTGCGCCATTGCGTCAAAAATAATTTTTGACTACGTCACTTTTGTTTAGAGCAGAGCAGCCTTAGCCATTTTCTAGTGACTATGCTGAATTAACACGAAATGAAATTGGTAAGAATTATGAATTTTGAGTGTTGAATTTTAAATGAATTGGCTTTTCCTTATGAATTGCAGCAGTATTTGAGCAAAAACTAATACTTCAGCGGTACGTCATAGCTAGAAGTAGTGGAGAGAAAATGGGTACGTCAAGGTAGTGAATTGGAGAAATAACAGCAGAAGTATAAATTACAACAAGCATACCTCAGGAAACCCTTAAATGTACCAATCAAACCGAGATGATTGAACTTTCCTTCGAAGAGATAAGAGATGGTGAACACTTTGAGGATTTAGTTGCTGAATATTTTAGGGACTTAAGAAAACTTCCAGAGAATAATATCCTCGATGTTAAGGTAGAGCCTTCTGGAGTTGGACCCGACGGAGGAAAGGATATTCTTGTAAGCCTTAGGGTGGATGATGAGATTTCTACCTTCGACAGGAGGTGGGTAATACAATGTAAATTCCACAAGAAGAATATATCACCAT
>JBCBHI010000953.1:0-2541 GCA_038525885.1 Bacteroidota bacterium | reverse complement strand
GTTTTTATCTACCAATACAGGGGGGTCATCGAAAACCCTACCCTCCTACGCCCAACAACTATAAAAAATTGCCCCTGTAACGCTTTGTGCACGGTTCCGTCTGGTTTGTCAACCTTTTGTCACCCGTACAGGTTTTTCCCCTACTAGCCCCCTCCCTTTCTTTGTGTATGGCAAATGTGTAGCTCTGTCGTGACAGAATTATTCGCATTTGTAGGGTTTATGTCTTTCCGCTGGATGGCCAACGCATTCCACGGAAGACTCTACAGAAAACCTTCTCGTTTTGCGGGAAGGTTTTTTTCTTTTTCCAGCCATTCCATTCTTTATGAAAAGTCAGTTTCTCGGTTACTCCGAAAAGGAAGGCTAATATTTTTGCTGGTTGGTTTAGGGTAACTTGCTCCCTAGGTGTACCGTAAGTTATAGAGACCTTTTTGACCGCCCGATGGGTGGTATTATTTGCCTTCATCACTGAGGAAGAGATTGGGAGGTAGGTAAAAGCGTCTTTGTGTAGATCAAAGCACATACCTCAGTTGTCCGGTAAGGATAGCTGTGGTATGTGCTTTTTTGTTTTAAGTCCATGTAGCATGAAAAACATGAGATCCGTTTCCCTTTTTGCTCCGCTCCTTTTGGTCATGAGCTGCGGAAGCTTGTTCCCAAACTTGGGAGAAATCGACCCTGGAAATGACCCCAATTTCACCATGGTACCTCATGATGATGAAGGGATGAAGGCCTATAACCGGAAAGTGGTGGTATTTGGCATCGACATCTACGCCAAGGCCAGCGTGGCGGATGCAAATCTGCTCCATGCAGCCAACGTAATGGCCCAATATCTGGACAATGACGAGGACGGTGAGGTGGATGACCCTAAGGTATTGGAGGCCATGCTGGACAATGGGGCCTATCTGGTCATGTGGAAGCGGCGGTTGGATTTACTTGGCGCTCGCCCAGAGGGCCGGACCGGGCAGGATCTGGGCAATGACGAAACTCATCCTGAATGGCACGCCAACAAAACTGGAGCTTTTGACGCTACCCTAGAGGAGGTTTGGCATATCATAACTCATGCCGGCTATGCTTCCGCCTATCCGGAAACTTTCGGAGAAAGAACAGGCACCGAACTAGCGGTAGCGATGGACCTGGCCCGGGGTGGCCAGTTTCTGGATATTCCCAAGGCCTACCCCACGAATGCCTGGTACTCCTATACCGACCGAACCTGCGACTATAACTGCATGACCACTGAATATTTCTACTGGGCCATGACTAGTATGCTAGGTGCACAAGAAAACAGGCTAGAGGAGATTGGCCATGAATGGCGGCTCAACACCCGTGAGAAAGTAGAAACACAAGACCCCGGCATCTTTAGCCTGCTTACCTCCGAAACGTACCGGCTACCCAAGATTCTGCCTGACGGCACCTATCGCAGATAGAAACAACTTCCTTTTCTCTATTAATACTCCACCAATGAAACGTATGTTCTACAGAATGAATACCCCCCACTCCTCTATTACCCGGCGGTCCCTATTGGGAGTGCTTGCTGTGCTTATCTTCGGTTCAACCCTTGTCAGCTGTGATGGCGAGTTGTTTGAGGCCCGGGCTATACGCCCTTTTGTGATTGAGAATGATACTACCCTCAGCCTAAATGATGTAATTGATAGCAACACCTTAGTGGCTTTTGAGGAAGCACTTAGACAAAACCCTAACACCACCTGGTTGATATTTTATGATGCGCCTGGCTCTGAGGATGATGAGATCAACTTGCAGGTGGGCCGTCGGCTACACGAAATGGGCTTACATACCCAGGTAGCAGAAGGGGGAAGCATCGCATCGGGTGCGGTAGACTTGTTCTTGGCTGGTGATGTCCGGCTATTGGAGGCCAACGCCCGGGTGGGTGTGCATTCTTGGTCTACGGGTAGCAGAGAGGCCACCGATTTCCCAAGGGAATCCGAAGAGCATCAACCCTACATCCAATACTACCAAGCCATTGGTATGGATAGCGCCTTGGCCTCTTCGTTTTACTTCTTCACCATTGAGGCTGCCCCTGCGGCAGATATCCATTGGATGACTTCTGCCGAAATAGAAGCCTATGAGGTAGAAAACCCGGAATAAAAAAGGTAAGGCCCTCTCTCTCTGGCCTTACCTTCGTTTCTTTACCCGGTTCTGAAATGTTCTACTGCGGCTAGACAGCAATTTTGCTAGCCCCAGGTACACTACCGGACGGTTGAGCCTTCAGCCATGCGCTAGCTTCTTCTATTCCCCGGAATACATTCATGACAAATCCGGGAGCAGAATTATCCTTGATGAACTTCTTGGCTTTGAACTCTACAAAGAAGTTTTGCGACTGGATAATGCTAACATGCCGAGGGCTGTCCGGATGCAAGGGCATGGCTTGGGATAAGGCCTTGGAGATTGCGATTGAGCATAAATGTACCAAATGGCTCGTGGACCAACGTAACCAAAGCATCTTTCCTGAGGACCAAAAGTGGGTAGAGCAGGACTGGTTCCCAAGATCTATCCAAGCCATGCCCTTGCATCCGGACAGCCCTCGGC
>JBCBHI010000952.1:0-2544 GCA_038525885.1 Bacteroidota bacterium | reverse complement strand
CCGGGGTCCCAATTGCCCATTATTCGGTGAGTTACCTGAGTAGGTTCTAGCTCATAGGCTTCGGCCAATGCCCGTACCACCAGCTGCTGCGATACACCCAGGCGAAACCCTCCGGTAATCAGCTTAGTAAACACAAACCGTTCGGGCCCGGTGAGTTGACCCCAGGCCGCTAGGATTTTGGCCCTTTTACCCTCTTCGGTTAGCTCAGTAAGCGCTTGCAGGTATTCTATCCAGTACGTAAGGCTTTCATCTTGTTGTGCCTGTGGGGCGGGCAAAAGCAGGGCCATGGTTTCTGCCAGGTCTCCCACAATGTGGTAGCTTTCTTCAAAGAGCCAGGTAGGAATACTAGCCGTTTCCGCTGCCCAGGTTCGCAACAGTGTAGTATTCACTTGCCTTTTGGGGCGCCTGTGAGTGAATAGGGCCAAGGCCCAAACTCGGTCTTCTGGGGGCGCCACCAGGAAAAATTCCTTTAGGGCAGCCACCTTCACGGTAGTTTTGTTGGTTTGGTCTAGGGCCGTAAACAGCTGTGCAAACTGACGCATGCTTTGTGAACCCGACAGAGCTAGGAAGGTTTTTCAGTGTAGTTCGATAGCCAATTCAGTATCCATTAATTGATAGTTGACAATTGAAAATTGACAATTATCTCATTCCCCCAGTCATCCTGGCGTTAGGAAGGACCTAGGTGGTTTCAGCTCAAGGGTCTTTTGTTAGGAGCTTAGGTTGGGTAAACCTCCCCAAGGTGAATTTGCCGCGTAGGTTGTTGGCGGCCGGCGTTCCGGTGGCGCCGGGCGCGTAGCCTTCGCTTAAACATCGGCATCCCGAACGACAACAACGGCAGGGATATTATGTGAGTGTGAGCGCGAGTAGGGAGAGGAATGAGGGCACGAGCGTAAGAAGGGGCGAGACACATTAACTCCTTGTCATATTAGCACATTATCTCATCACCTCATCAATCCATCATCTCATCCCATTGCCACATTACCGAATTAGCAAATTGCCTCATTCCTCTCCCATCTCCTCAATCCACTGCTCAATAAGGGCTACGGCTTCTGGGTAAATGGTGGCTCGCCCTAGCTCCGGCATCATAATGCCTGGGTCGTCCGAGTCAAGGCGGTAAAGGAGAATCGATTCGGAGGGTTTGCCAGGAACAATGCTGTACATGCGTCCACCAGAACCGCGGCCAGCGGCAATCGGTTTTTTGTTGACCCCCAAGGCAATGGGGTCCTGCTCATGGATATGCAGATTGAGGGCCGAGGTTTCTGCCGGACCTCCCGGTTGGTGACAGTGGCCACAGTTGATGTCTAGCCAGGCCCGGGCACGTTCGTTGGTAGTGCCGTCTGCATGGTCCAGCCATACCGGTACTCGGGGAGCTTGGGCCCAGTCACTGGGGCCTCCGGCGAGTAGATTGGCCTCTCGCCACGCCGCCAGTTGGTGCCCCTGCACCTGTGCATAGTGATAGTCCCCGTTGAGCTGGCGTATGGTGGGCCCAATAGGCCGCAAAGTATTATGGCTCACATGGCAGCCATTGCATTGGTTCTTATTGGGGATACTGTAATTGAGTACCTGTTTTTTGCCCCGTTCGTCTTTCCAGGTTACCTCCCGGTTGCCCCCGGCCACCTCTAGCCAGGCCTCACTTTGGTCCTCATCCCAGATGTAAGGCCAGGCACTCCATCCTTCCTCCTCATGCAGCAGTACACGTGTCTCCATAAGCTGGCGACCCTTGGCGGGTTTGCGTACGTCTACTGGGTAGTAGAACGTTTTCATGATCATCGTGCCCACCGGAAAGTCAAGCACGATGGAGTCATTGTAGGGGACAGCCTCGCCCTCGGGCAGGCGGATGAACCGAAGTTTGGCGGCGAAATCGGAAAAAAGTGGAGTATTCAGGGTATAAGGCGTTACCCCCGCTGCAGGGTTTTGTTCTGCCATTACCCCCTCAAAAAAACCAAACTCCGACAGTTTCATCGGTACCGGCAAACCGCTAACCGATGTAGGCACGTACCGCACTGCCCCTACTGATAATACATATACCGCCAAAACGGCGGCCATCATCCAGCCTCCCCGTGGTATTCGCATGTCGGTGTATTCGAGTATTTACTTGTTTCTAGTGAGTTCTGTAGCCGGTAGTGCCGTCTTAGCACAGTCAAAGCCCGAAGGCTCCAAGATGGGTTTGGCTTTGGCTCCGCCATTATTCAAATCCATATACGCGAAGCTCACATCACCATTGTTGCGGATGCACAAACGCAAATCCTCGGGATACAACATCTGGCTTGCAGCACGATCTTCGTCCACAATGCCGTCGTATACCAGTTCTGGCGAGCGCAAACCAAACTTGATAAACAGCAGCCGGCCCAACTCATTGCTCAAATCAGGAAAGCGGGCTTTCTTCTCATCGAAGGTGTTGTCATGCACACTGATATCCGTGATGTAGGGGTCGTAGTCTGGCTCCCGGCGGTCATCAATTTTGGAGTCCATCAGGTAGTAGCTTACCATGGATACCGAAACCGATTTGTGGCCAGACAGCTCATTGTTGAATACCTCTACTCC
>JBCBHI010000951.1:0-2545 GCA_038525885.1 Bacteroidota bacterium | reverse complement strand
TGAAAAGGCCGTCCCATAGGATGGCTTTTTCAGATTAGTCACCCCCACTTTCTACCCCATAGAGGCCAAGCAGAGACTTATCGTCTTAAAAGATACCGTTAGCGTTACGGATCTTCCCTCCATTCAATAGTGTAAACAAACGCATAGACATATCCAGCGGCTGTAGGGCATCCCAGTGCTCCACAATTTGCCCATTTTCAACCCGCCAAATGTCCTTGATGATCAAGCCCTTTTTCTCATTGCCACGGTCCTTTTTCTTCATGGTAACGTGTGAGTGGAAGATCACATAGTCTCCGTCTACGTAGATATTTTTCACATTATAAGAGTACTCCGGAAACCGCTTGGTAAGCCCTTCAATAGACTCCACTACCCCAGCAATACCTTCCGACAGACTACGATTATGCTGCACATAGTTGTCGTTGCCATGCCGCTTTCTCACCCACTCAAAATCATGGTCGTTCATCAGGTGCTGCATGAATTCTGTAATCAAAGCAGCGTTATCACGTTCCTGTACCGTCCAGTTAGGCTTGCTCAGCGCATCCAAATCAATTTTCAATTCCTCCATAGTATCGTCGTTTGCTTGTTCTCTGTCTACCCGTTGCCCCTGCTCTACCCCATTTGGCATTTCAGGAGCCTGAGGTCCTCCCCCTTGTCCCAGTACTGCCCCAGGCAATAGGGTCATTACCATAGGCAGCCATAGCACCAAGCGACGGAGGCGGGCTACTTTCTGCCCATAGGCAGTAGGAAAGAAATACTTCATCGGTATCATATTCTTTTACTTTTGTTTCCTTGTCATTAACTTGCAAAACGCAAGTAACACAAAGGTAGATACTCACTTGCAAAAAACAAGCATTGCTCATGAAAAAGATTGAGATGAGATCCGACTGTCCGGTAAGCTATGCCCTGGATTTCTTTGGCGACAAATGGACCTTCCTGGTTATCAGAGACATAGCTCTGGAAGGCAAGCGCTATTACAAGGAGTTCCTGGGGTCGAAGGAAGGGATCGCCACCAATATTCTGTCTGATAGACTCAAACGCCTGGAGACCATTGGGGTGATCGAGAGTAAGCGGGACGAGCAACTAAAGACCCAAAAAGTCTACTCCCTTACCCAGAAAGGAAAGGACCTCATCCCCACCCTAATTGAGATCATGATCTGGTCCAAAAAGTATAATCCCGAGGTAGCAGTAACCGATGAGTTTGTGGAGAAGGCCAAGCACCAAAGGGAGGATGTGGTGGCTTACTTCTTGGCTCAGCTGGGGTGAAAATGAGTTATCAATTGTTAGTTATTAGTTGTCACACCTGCCATATGACCTCATTAGCTCATCCCCCTACTCCGCTGAAGCTTCGAAGGGCATGCATTATCACATTTCCGCATTGCCTCATTACCAACGCTTCTGTATTCTGACTTCTGTTTTCTGTATTCTAAGAGAAGCCCTTCTCAATTCTCGCTTCTGACTTCTCGCTTCTATATTTCAGCCTATTCCACCTGGAATTTTAGCGTTTGCGAGCCACTAGCCTCATCCATTACCTGGATCACGTACATACCCGTCTCCAGAGATCCTATGGGCAAAGCACTAGTTCCTGAGGAATTCAAGGCTTGCTCCACCAGCCTTTGCCCGGATAGTGAATACACAATAGCCCGCGTAGCCGTGGAGGCATGACGCAGCTGTACCGTTTCGCCCGTAGCTGGGTTAGGATAGATTGTCAGTTCAGTAGCAATCTCGGTCACTTCTTCGGTAGCTGCTCGCCAAGGCAGGTTGGAATCACACGCAGGAATGGTCTTCGCCAGCGTGTACACCTTCCCATTCGTGAAATGAATTACCGCGGTAATCTGAGTATCCCCATACACATCTATGGGTTGATAAAACGGAAACGCGTTGTCCGTGTAGTTGCGCGTAGTTGCTCCTTGCAGAGTGAAGTTCACCCGATCTATCAGGTGCATACTATCGCCACGCACCTCATAGGCTCCCATACATCCATTGGCCTCCGGTAGAGCTACCAGCTCATAACCATACTGCTCAAAGCACGAGGGAGCATTTATGCTGTACACTCGCCGTTCTGTCCAAGGATTACACCCATCCCAAACGCCACGCTTTACCATGTAGTTAGTGTGGGGTTGTAGCGCGGTTTGGAAGACGGAGGTATCTCGGTTGTACCCATTGGGGCTTATCTGCCACCAAGAGAGGGTTTCCAGGGCACTATGGGTATCAGACTGCTCGTACAGATTCCACTGGTGCTGCGTGCTGAGCGAGTTTTTGAAACCGGACACATGTAACCTAAGGTCCATATTTTCATCGCAGGCTACGTAGTGGTTGAACGAAGGATTGAGCCGCTGCTGATAGGGGAAAGCCGACACATAAGAGGCCGCCATTTGCACCGCAGCCTCTGCCTGAATGAGGCCCGCGCCCAGTTCCCCTGCATAAGCCGCGTTGATGGGCAGATTGTCTACCGGCAGGGCGGTGGTTTTTAGAATCAGCTCTACATCGGCCGCAGACAGACAGGGATTCACGGATAGCATTAATCCCACCAACCCCGCTACCACAG
>JBCBHI010000950.1:0-2547 GCA_038525885.1 Bacteroidota bacterium | reverse complement strand
TTGATGGCTTCCTTGAGCAGGCCGATGGGCTTGCTTGGGCCAATACCGAAGGTTTCCATGATGATTTCTCCGGTAATGACCGGCTGGAAATTGCGTACCCGGTCCTTTTCCTCTACAGTGACCATTTTTTCCTCCACCAGGTCGAAGTTCTTCAGGTACCGCTGCACCCGCTCATGGTTTTTGGAGGTGATGTCTGCTCGGCACAGTTTCATGAGGGCCTCTACATCATCGCCCGCCTCAAAGAGCAAACGACGAACTGCCGAGTCGGTAATGTCTCTTTTGACCAAGGCAATGGGCCGAAGGTGCAGTCTCACCAGTTTCTGCACAAATTTCATAGGAGCCCCCATGGGCAGTTTGAGCCTACGGAAAATACCCGGCACCATGCGGGCACCTTTGTCCTCGTGGCCATGGAAAGTCCAGCCCGTCTTCGGGTGAAACCGCTTGGTAGGGGGCTTGGCGATGTCGTGCAAGATAGCAGCCCAGCGCAGCCACAAGTCGTCGGAAACCTCTGCTACGTTGTCAAGGACCTTCAACGTATGGTAAAAGTTATCCTTGTGGGCTTTCCCATTCACCTTTTCTACACCATGGAGGGCTACCATTTCTGGGAAAAACTGCGCCAACAATCCAGAAGTGAAAAGTAGCTGAAAGCCGTAGGAGGGAGGGTTGCTCAATACGATTTTATTCAACTCATCGGTGATCCGCTCATGGCTCACAATTTTGAGCCGTTCGGCCATCTGACTGAGGGCGTCAAAGGTATCGGGCGCAATATCAAAGGAAAGTTGCGAAGCAAACCGGACAGCCCGCATCATCCGCAGTGGATCGTCAGAGAACGTGGTGCTGGGTTCTAAGGGCGTGCGAATGATTCTGCGCTTAAGGTCCTTTACTCCATCAAAGGGATCTACCAAGGTGCCGTAGTCGCCTTGGTTGAGGCTGATGGCCAGTGCGTTGATGGTGAAGTCCCGGCGGTTTTGGTCGTCCTCCAGCGTACCGTCTTCCACTATAGGTTTCCGGCTGTCGCGTCGGTAGCTTTCCTTGCGGGCCCCTACAAATTCCACTTCGTAGTCACCGTAGCGGAAGTTGGCCGTGCCGAAATTCTTGAAGAAGCTCACCTTTACCCGCTTCGGTAGCAGCTTGGCGGCGGCATGTGCTAGCTCTATCCCGCTGCCTTGGCATACCACGTCAATGTCTTTGCTGGGGCGCTTCAGGAGTAAATCCCGTACCCAGCCACCTATGACATAGGTAGGATACCCTGTGGAGGCGGCTGCCTGGCTTAAGATGTCAAAAATGGGATGTTTATCGAGCTCTTCACGCAGATTCATACAGTAGGACCTACTCCAACATTTGAATGGATCCGTCAGGAGCCATGCGCATGGCGCGTCGGTTGGTGGCTCCTTTTTGGGGCGGCAAAGATACCACATTCTCCAGGGCCGCCAAAGTACGGGTGGATTCTTCAGCGGTTTGGGCCCGCAAAACTATGCCGGGTTTACCGGTAGGGTAGAGCAGATCGTGCAGCGTGCCTTTTTTGGACCAGTGTAAGCTTACGTCACCAGCCGAACCTGCCATGGCTTCCGGTACGTTTTTACCTCCGGGTACGGTAAGCCAAAGCTCCTTTTCGGTGTGTTCCAGCACGTCCCACATCAGGTCAGATATCTCCTCCACGTAGTTGGCAAGGATGCCCGCTTCCGCTACCGCAAGGTGAGCCGTGGGTCCTTGGGGAAGGGAGAGGTCATAGGCTAATTTGTGGATGAACAAATCTCCATCGGGCCGGGGCCAGTGCACCCAGCCGCCCTGCCGAAAGTGGTGAATAATGTCTTTGGGAAGCACCATAGCGGCAAAGGTAGGAGGATAAATAGAATTGGCAGCGGGCGTTAGGTATACTCGTGTATTAAGGTTGCTATGGCTCTTGCTAGGTATTTTGCTACTGAATAAATCGCTGTCAAAAAGGCTGGTGCTATGAATGACTTTTCAGAGCCGATAAAACCCTTAAATCTCCTTGGTCAGTAGGGGGCAGGTGTCAAGTGACCGCCTAGCTAGTCCTCCTTTTCCGTGGTAAAACTTATTGAACATAAAGTATCTATGTAAGGTCGTAAACCTACCTCGCAAAATCAGAGTGTGGGACGGATAATCAATGTGTTGGCTATGTTGGGTCGCAAAGTAATCACTTCAAATGATCGATTTAGATATTTTGAGTTGGCTGGTAGTTCATTTCTTTTTCCCGGCGGGGAACCGCTTGATAAAAAGAAACGAACCTCGCGGCGGCCGCCAAAGAAAAATTAAGCCAAAATAATGCTTCCGCGCATTGGCCTACATACCCCCGCTATTTTGGCGGGCCTTCGCGCTTGTTGATGTATGCTTTTTTGAGCATAGCTGAATAGTTACAATCCTGAAATGTCTGCTTCCTTTCCATTCATCCTTAACCCTTTGCATTCCTTTAGGTTGAATAGGTAATTGGGTTGAATTGTAAGGAGACTATGATGAAGAAATTGCTCGTTCCGGGGGTACTGCTCATAGGAGTAGCCCTGGGGGCTTTTATGCCTTGGGAAGATT
>JBCBHI010000949.1:0-2548 GCA_038525885.1 Bacteroidota bacterium | reverse complement strand
AGCCTGGAAAGACCACGAAAACTATCGGCGAATTTCCTTCTATGTAACCAAATGGGATTACAAGGATGACGATACTCGCGAGCGAGTCTCATGGGATGCCTTTTTTGAGGTGGGGTCGGACGGAAATTGATTACTTCTTCAGCTGACGCACAATTTTCTTGAAGTTGAGCATCTCCCAGTTCAAGAAAACTCCGTCCTGTTGCATGACTCCGTCCATGATTTTGGCCTGCTGTTTTCCCAAACTTAGTGCCTCGGAGTAGCGAAGATCAGAAAAGGTGACCATGCTATAGAGGGGCATCCAATCTTCCGGATATAGTTCATGCAGGCGTGCCTCAATCTTCTTGCGGAGCAAAAAGCTCTCGTTGGCCACATGGTCGCGCATTTCGGTGAAGTTCTTCAAGGCCAACTCACTGATCGCATCCGCATCCGGTTTGCGCTCTTTTTGGTAGGCAACCAGCAGATTATCCCAGTCAGTACCGTACTGCTCCACATACTCATCAAATACCCGGCAGTCTTCGAACCCAGCGTTCATGCCTTGCCCATAGAAGGGCACGATGGCATGGCTAGCGTCTCCCAGGATAAGGGTACGTTTTTTCACCCAAGGGAAGCATTTTACCGTGACCAACGAGGAGGTGGGGTTTTGGAAAAACTCTTGTTCTAACTCTGGCATTAGGCCTACTACATCAGGGAAGGCCCCACGGAAGAAGTTCCACATGGCATCCCGGTTGGTTACGGTTTCGAAACTAGGCCTGCCCTCAAAAGGAAAGAATAAGGTGACCGTGAAACTACGGTCCAAGTTGGGTAAGGCAATCAGCATGTAACTACGCCTTGGCCAAATGTGCAAGGCATTGGGGCGTAGGGCAAAATTGCCCCCTAGGGTAGGAGGGAGGGTTAGCTCCTTGTACCCATGCTCTATATAGTGCTGGCTGTAGCTAAACCGATCATAGCGCATAAAGCTTTTGCGCACATTACTAAAAGCTCCGTCGGCACCAATAAGCAGGTCGGGAGTTACTGCAAATTCAGAGCCTTGTTCATCCGATAGCAAGGCTTCGGTGGCCTCAGGGTCTACCTTTTCTACTTTGTGATTGAAGTAAAACTGGGCTCCTTTTTCTTCTGCTCGCTGGATCAATAATTCATTGAGCCCGCTGCGGCTAACGGAGTTAATGTGTTGCCCCTCCTTGCCGTAGGGCTGAAAGGTAAGGTTGCCTTCTACATCATGCATCATTCTCCCCTTCATAGGAATGACCAACTGCTGCACTTCCTCCGCCAAGCCCACTCCTTCGAGAGCCCGCAGCCCACGGTGGCTCAGGGCCAGGTTGATGGACCGACCTGCGGCCAAGTCAGCCTTGCGCGGATCCGCACGTTTTTCATAGACGGAAACCTGAAACCCGCGTTTGGCGAGGTAGTTGGCTAGCAGGGAACCGACTAGTCCGGCTCCCATAATGGCGATGCGTTGCGACATGGAAGGCTATACCGTGGCTAAAAGTTTTTCCAGACTTTGTGCTAAAAGTTCGCCGAAGCGATGCACGTCTGTAAAGCTATTGTACATCGGCGTAGGGGCCAAACGAATCACGTTGGGTTCGCGCCAATCGGCAATCATTCCACCTTCGGTTAGGAGATCAAACAGCTTTTTTCCCCCCTTGTGTATAAAAATAGACAATTGACAGCCCCTAGCGATTGGGTCTTTAGGCGTGATGATTTCAAAGACTTGTTCCTCGGTATTGAATCCTTCCAAAATAAACTCCAGGTAACCCGTAAGCTGAATGCTTTTGGCCCGAAGGGTATCCATACCGGCTTGTTCAAATAGCTCCAAAGATCCTCGGTGGCTCGCCACCGACAGTATGTTCTCATTGCTAACGCCCCAGCCCAAGGCCCCGGGCATAGGATCAAAGCCTTTCTCCATCATAAACCGTTCGCCTTCATTGTGTCCCCACCACCCTGCAAATCGGGGTAGGTCGGGGCGGTTGGCATAGCGCTCGTGCACGAAAATACCTGAAACGCCACCGGGCCCGCTGTTCAGGTACTTGTAGCTACACCAAGTAGCAAAGTCTACGTCCCAGTCATGAACCTTGAGGGGGAGATTGCCTGCAGCATGGGCCAGATCAAACCCCACCATAGCCCCCACTTCATGGCCCACTTGAGTGATCTTTTCCATTTCAAAAAACTGCCCGGTATAGTATTGTAAACCGGAGAACATCACCAAGGCTACCGAGTCGCCATGCTGGCGAATGGTCTCCAAAATATCCTCCGTACGCAGGGTATTTTCCCCTTCCCTTGGGCTCAGCTCCACCACTGCATCATCATAGGCAAAACCGTGGAACTTCACCTGACTTTCCATCGCGTACATGTCGCTAGGGAAAGCCCCTGCTTCCATAATGATTTTATACCGCTGTGGGGTGGGCCGGTAAAAGCTCACCATCAAAAAGTGGAGATTGGTGGTTAGGTTGTTGATGGCGGCCACCTCAATTTCTTTGGCGCCCACAATTTTGGCAAGGGCCGGCCGGATGGCCTCATAATATTTCCACCAGGGCTGTTCGGCCTCAAAATG
>JBCBHI010000948.1:0-2551 GCA_038525885.1 Bacteroidota bacterium | reverse complement strand
CCACCACCCTGCCCTTGGTCCTTTTTTACTTTCTATGGGTAGTCCGCAAGCCCTGGTTCAAAACGGCGCTGCAAAATGTGAGTTTGGAGCAGCTAGTCATGGTTCACATCTTCCGCCTGGTAGGAGTGTATTTCTACCTCAACCTGGCCTACGACACCTTACCCGCTGCTTTTGCCTATGTGGGTGGTACCGGAGACATTCTCACGGCCCTATTCGCTCTCCCCGTTGTTTTCGCTCTAAAACGAAAAGCCTCCTTCGCCAGGTCACTCACTTGGGCCTGGAATATCTTTGGCCTGATTGACATCGTTTCGGTACTCATCAGCGCCATCGTGCTCACTCGGCAGTCCATCACCGAGGGGGGCATGGGCGTGGCCCAGTTTGGCACCTTCCCTTTCGCCTGGATTCCCGCCTTTGCTCCGGCCACCATCATATTTTTGCACGTAATCACTTTCCGCAAACTGACTATGAAGTAAAGCTGGTTTCTTGAGGAAAGTATTTCATACTTGGGTGACGGACGAAACGTAATCCCCACCTCGCCGTTGTCGGTGTTTTAGGGCCTTAGCCCGACACCAACAACTACTTGTTGGCGGCCGGCAATCCGGTGACGCACTTACTGTCCTTATACATGGGAATGCCCAACCACAACAAGGGCGAATTTCCTTGAAAGCTAATCCTCAGATTTTTGGCATGTTCCGATAGTATTTCATATTTGGGATGATAGACGAAACGTAATCCCAACTATGGTATACCCGCTTTACCAAGTCGATGCCTTCACCAGTGCTGTTTTCGGCGGCAATCCCGCTTGTGTAGTGCCCCTGAAGGAATGGCTGCCTGATGAAGTACTATTAAAAATCACCCAGGAAAATGCCGTAGCTGAGACCGCCTTCTTTATACCCCAGGCAGAAGGCTTCCAGCTACGGTGGTTCACCCCCGAAATTGAAATGGACCTTTGCGGGCATGCCACGCTGGCAACTGCCCACGTACTTCAGGCTCATTTGGGACATACGGCCTTCCCAGTCCAATTCCACACCGCCAGTGGGTTGCTTTCGGTAGACTACCAGAACGGGTTTTACCATCTCGACTTCCCATCAAGAATGCCCGTACCCGCAGAGCTTCCAGCAGAAATCTGGCAGGCCTTAAGCATACCCCCCAAGGCCATTCTGAAGGCAAGGGATTACGTTTTGGTATACGAATCAGAGTCCGACATCAGGAATATGGAAGTAGATCGGCAAGTCCTGGATCAGATCAATCTGGACCCGGGCGGAGTGGTGGTCACCGCACCTGGCGATAGGGTAGATTTCGTTTCGCGGTTTTTTACCCCCCAAGCCTCTATCCTGGAAGATCCTGTTACTGGCTCCGCCCACTGTTCTCTGATTCCCTACTGGGCAGGACAGTTGGGCAAATCTACCCTAAGTGCCTTACAACTATCTGACCGAGTGGGCAGTCTACAGTGTGAAGATCGGGAGGACCGGGTACAAATCAGCGGACAGGCAGTTACTTACCTGAAGGGCGAGCTTTATCTCCCCTAATTGCCGTCCATTGGCCCACCGCTCGTACTTTTGTTTCACAAAAAACTGAAATCCGATGAAGATGTACCGGCTACTATTAGGTTTGGGATTACTGGGAATGGTGGCCTGCGATACCACTAATCCGCCGGATGAACCCATGCCTGGTGGCGACGGAAACGGCGATCCGGGGTATCCTTATCTGTTTTCAGTAACCCTGGAATCCAACGTAGATCCCAACACCCGGGCCTTCTACCTAGCCTATAATCCCTTTAGCCATCGGCTGTTGGGCTGGGCAGAAGCAGTGATAGGCGAGGAAGTAACGGTAGATGTACCCGAAGACTATTCCCAAAGTACCATAGATCTGGTAAGCATTTGGGTAATCGATGATGGCCAAGGGACCTTTCCCCGGGTGTTTGTAAAAGACCAGCGCATGGTAGAGCGGCAGGCCTGGATTTTCGGTACTACCACTGTGGAGCAAGAATACGAGCCCGAGGAAACTCCGCGTACTTTGGTAGTAACGGACGCAGGGGCCACACTCGACCCTTCGTTTGCTACCCCATTTGCCTCTACCCGAGCCAACCTTAGGTTCGCCACCGAAGACGAACAGGCTCCCTATCAGTTTTCGCTAGCTCCCCTAAGCACTTCTTTATTAGGCCAAACCGAACGCTTGCTATTGAACCAATACAATGCTCTGACTGGCCAGTATATCTACAATTGGCTCCTGCTACCAGGAGACAACGCTGCGGTGGATACGGTGGCAATATTTGAGGATGGTTGGAGGACACCTGAAGTACTTACCGTTTCTGTCCCTGACCCTACCTCATCCCCCACCATGGATTTGTTTGGCTACCGTGCCGGAGACGACCAATGGCTTACCGGATTCAGGGTTTTATCCACTTTTGCAAGCAATGGGGAATTCAAGGTTCCTGACCTCGATCAGGAGTTTGCTGCTTTTCGGTACCAAACTCGCTGGACTTCCCCCTTCGGAGTATTTGATAAAACCACCTTGCAGTCCCAATACACCAACCAGCAGTCTACCATAC
>JBCBHI010000947.1:0-2552 GCA_038525885.1 Bacteroidota bacterium | reverse complement strand
GGCCAAATTCCAAGGCTCCGTGTACCGCGGTGAAATTTCTAGGATCCCAGTACAACCCTGCTTGTGGGGCTATTACCCAGCGGTGATTTACATTGGGCTGGCTGGGGAATATGCGTCCTAAAAGTCCGGCCTTATTCCTTTCAAAGATTTGGTATTCTACCCCAGCGCGCACCCCCGGCCGGGTAAGCATGACTCCGTGCAAGCCAACATTAGCGCGAAGTTTTGTGTCCTGGGCTTGGACACTTGCTGGCCGCATACCCAGCAAAAAAATCACCAAGCCAAGCGCGATTGCCGCCGTTCTTGGTAGATAACGTTTGTTTACTTTCATCCTATAAGTAAGTTGCTCTGCAAAGGTCTCATTTACATGACCCATTTTATCTGAAAACCGACCAAAACGAAACGAATATGAAACGATTATTCCTTCGCATGGCCTTGCTATTGTTATACAGCTTGGCGAGCATATTCCCTGCCAAAGCTGACCAAGGAATGTGGCTTCCTTTGCTATTGAAGCAAATGAATGAGGAACGCATGCAGGAATTGGGCATGAAAATGTCTGCAGAAGATATTTATTCCATCAATGAGGGTAGCCTCAAAGACGCCATTGTTTCTTTTGGTGGCTACTGTACCGGGCAGGTGATTTCTGATCAAGGTCTGCTACTCACCAATCATCACTGCGGATACGGGGTTATCCAATCGCATAGTTCGGTAGAGAATGATTTGCTCACCGACGGATTTTGGGCGGGTTCCTTGGAGGAAGAAATTGCTAGCCCTGGTTTGCATGCCACTTTCATCATCCGGATAGAAGATGTAACCGAAAAAGTGCTGGCAGGGATCACCGAGGAAACCCCGGAGATTAAGCATGAAAGTATGATCCGCACCAATATTGCGGAGGTGTCGGCGGATGCTATAGAAGGCACGCACTACCGGGCCGAGGTGAAGCCCTTCTTTGAAGGCTCGGAGTATTATCTGTTTGTGACGGAACGCTTTGAAGATGTACGTCTGGTAGGAGCCCCACCCACTTTCATAGGGAAATACGGTGGCGATACCGATAACTGGGAATGGCCGCGCCATGTAGGAGATTTTTCTCTGTTCCGGATTTACGCGGCACCTGACGGAAAACCTGCCCCCTACTCTGAAGATAATGTTCCGCTGAAACCCCGCCGGTCGCTATCTATATCCTTAGCGGGTATCCAACCCGGAGATTTCACGATGGTCTTTGGGTTCCCTGGCCGTACCCAACAGTACCTCACTTCGGATGCGGTGAAGCTACTGGTAGAGGAAACGAACCCACACAGAATTGGAATTCGTGAAACCAAGCTGGAAATAATGAACCAGCACATGCAGGCCAGTGACCGGGTGCGGATTGCCTATGCTAGCAAGTATGCCAGCACGGCCAACTACTGGAAAAAGTGGATTGGAGAATCTATGGGTCTGGAGCGGTACGATGCCGTGATGCAGAAGGAAAAACTGGAGGCGGAGTTTATGGATTGGGTAGCCGAAGATGCCGACCGCAAAGCCAAGTACGGCTCCGTTTTGGAGGACATAGCAGCGGAGGTGAAAGCGGTACAGAAGGGAAATGTAGCCTATCAATATTTACGGGAGGGCTTGGTTCGGCATGATGCCATACAGTATTTCCAACTTCTATACGCCCTGTCTTCTACTCAGAATGAGTCGGAACAGCAGGGCCTAACTCAGGAGGCAGAGCGGTTTCTTAAGAATTTTGATTTGGCTACAGACAAGGCGGTACTGGGTGCCATGCTAGAGATGTACCGTGAGAATGTGCCTCAGAAATACCATTTTTCGGCCTTTGCTAGCGAGAATGATCCCGTGGCTGATTTCTATGCGGGGGATTGGCTAAGCATGGACTGGCTAGAAAAATACGCCGAAGATCCTGCTGAGCATAGAAAGGCCTTGTTCGACCTACCGGCATTGGAGATGCTCGGCGAAATTCAGGAATTCTATGAGGTAGCCCGCAGGATGGTCAGTGAACCACAAGGGAGAATAGATGCCTTGACCAAAATCTATATTGAAGGATTGCGGGAGATGAATGCTGACCAGGCTTTTGCCCCGGATGCAAACAGCACGCTGCGCGTGGCCTACGGTACGGTGGGCGGAATGGAACCCAGAGATGGTTTGGTGTACCGACACTACACTACCCTGGATGGGGTGATTGCGAAAGAAGAACCGGGTGTGGCCAATACACATGAGTTTTTTCTGGATACCAAAATCAAGGAATTGGCAGAAGAGCGAGATTACGGCCGATGGGCCGATGAGCAAGGCTACCTCCCCGTGAATTTTCTGGCCAGTAACCACACTACGGGTGGTAACTCCGGTAGTCCCATTTTAGATGCTGAAGGGAATCTGATCGGCTTGAATTTTGACCGTACCTGGCAGAGTACCATGAGCGATGTGATGTACAATGCAGAAATCTGCCGGAATATAGCGGTGGATGTACGCTATATAGGATGGGTAGTGGAAAAATACGCTGGGGCGGATCGGCTGATAGAGGAGATGAATTTTGTGAATGTGCCGGCGACGATGGAATAATCCTG
>JBCBHI010000946.1:0-2554 GCA_038525885.1 Bacteroidota bacterium | reverse complement strand
GCACTACCCAAGGCCTTTTTAGGAAGTATGAAGAAGAAGAGAGGTTTGAACGCATTTTGATCTCAGACCGAACCAAAGATCAGAAAGTACGGGCCATTCTCCGGGTATCTGACGAGTACCACTTGTACGGCACCAGCTGGGGATTGGTAGTCCATAACCTCACGGATGACACCTTCGAGGTAGTTTTGCCGCACCCAGATTTGGAGGGACTGCCTAATTCCATCACCCGGATACACCAAGACTCGAATGGGAATATTTGGGTAGGGACCTATGGGGGATTAATGCTATTCGAATTTGCCAATAGGAGATTTCACCATCCAAACATCAAATCCAATCTATTTCCAGAGCTATTTGACTCCTACGGCATCCTACACCTAGCGGAATACCAAAACCAGTTGTGGGTAGCCACCCTTAATTATGGATTCTTTCAAATCGCGTTAGAGGATTTCTTTGAGGATGGCACGATTGATCGGCCGATCCGCAAGTGGGCTTACCGGAACGGGTTACCGGATGACGTGGTGTACAACATAACCCCGGATGGAAATAACAACCTTTGGTTAGCCACCAACAATGGGATATCAAAATTCCAACTGTCAGATTCCACTTTTGTGAACTATGATATACTGGATGGCTTGATGCAAGATGAGTTCAATATGTACGCTCACGCCAGAGGACAAAACGGGGCCTTATACCTGGGGGGTGTTACCGGTCTCAATACCATAGTACCCCATGAGATGGCCACTCCTAATCCCTTTCCGCCTAAGGTATTTTTTAAAGATCTCACCATCTTAAACGATACCCAGGAAAGGAGTATTGGAAATCAGTTGGCCTCCTTCTCTTTGCATACCAAGGAAGAGCTAGAACTCCCCTACTACCAGAATTTCCTCCGGTTTACGTTCTATTCAGACCACTACTCATCTCCTGAAGAGACCACCTACGAGTACAAGCTATCGGGGGTGAATGATGGCTGGGTAAGGACTACCGATGTTCCCTCTGCGATATATACCAACCTTGACCCCGGCAAATATACCTTGCAGGTAAGAGCGGCCAATCCTGATGGCATTTGGGGGGCGCCTTCCTCCTTACAATTTACTCTCACGGCTCCCTTCTGGTTCGATACCTGGTTTTACCTTTTCGCCATCTCTTTTGCCACCGTATTAGTTGTCCTGGCTATCTACATCCGTGGTAAAAACAGCCAGAAAAGGCAACGCGAAATGCAGGCTACCATTCTGGAGCAAACCCGGGATGTACACCTACAGAAGGACCTTATTGATGCGCAAAATGAAGAGATGAAAGTCTCACAAGAAAACCTTACCCGGCTCAATAACAGTAAGGATTTCATTTTCTCTATCCTTTCCCATGACCTACGTAGCCCCCTCACCACGCTAAAAGGATTCCTGGGCTTGCTGGTGGAATCCGTGGATATCTTTAGTAAGGAGGAGATTGTGCGGCTATCCAATAAGATACGCCAGTCGGTGGGCACTTCGCTGGATATGATTGACAACATCTTGTACTGGTCTCAATCACAAAACGGCAGCATCAGCCACAAGCCCCAAAAGCTCAACCTAGGTCAACTAGCTAAAGAAACCATAGAGATTTACCAACTATCGGCGGAGAAAAAGGGGATAGAACTGCGCGCGCAAGTGGAGGACCCACTATTCGTAATGGCAGATGACAACATGCTCTCGTTCATCTTGAGGAACTTGATCTCCAATGCATTGAAGTTTACCCCCAAAGAGGGTTGCATCACCGTAGTGGCCCGCTCCGCGAACGAAAAGCAAATAACTCTACGGGTGGAGGATACCGGGGTAGGCATCCAGGAGGAGCACTTGCAGAAGATCTTCAACCCCATGCAAACCTATACTACCCGTGGCACGGCCAATGAGAAAGGCACCGGTCTCGGGCTAAAGCTGGTACAGCAATTCGTGAAGATTCACGGGGGCACCTTCACCGTAGAAAGCACCCTGGGCGAAGGTTCTCAATTCATCATTTATTTGCCCTCGCACGAAGGCGCCGTGGCTACTGCAGAGCCTCTAGGCTAGTAGGTTACCGCTTGGGTTTACCCCAAATCTTTTTCTCCGTATCTAGCCTGATCACCATTGGCTCGCTGATAGTCACTTGGCAAGAAAGTCGGCTATAACCATACCTGCGGGCTATCCGGTCATGCCAATGGGTAGGCTCTGGCTCGTTCTCTTGAATCCAAACTCCGCAGGTAGCGCACAAACCACGGCCACCACAGTTGAGCCGTTGGGTCAACCGAGCATAGGGAGACAAATTTTGGGCAATCAGGAACCGACGGAGATTAGCCCCCAAGGGGGCTTCCAAGTGGTGTTCTACCTCCTCAACCCATACCCTAAGTGGCACTAGCTCATCCATTCGAGAAGCCAAGCGCTTAGGGGGCGAAAGGAATCCGGCTCAAAAACCGAATACTGAGTGGGTTACTGATATCGTATTGGTATAGGCCATCGCTGCCCTTGATGATGGCGTTGGTACCGTTGGGCACCAGACCAAAGGCCTCAAAATTGCGTTGGTAGCTGGTCTGTACCAGATTGGC
>JBCBHI010000945.1:0-2555 GCA_038525885.1 Bacteroidota bacterium | reverse complement strand
CCAAACCATTCGAGGATCAGTAGTAGATTCAGAGTCCAAATTTTCCGTCCAGGTCCGTGACTGCTCCTTTCACTACCTCCCCGGCATTATCTAGTACCACCACATTTACCCCAGGTAAGGGAAATTTGGACTCTGAATCTACTACTGATCCTCGAATGGTTTGGGTGATTTGTTGGGCCTGACTCGGGAAAATGCATCCCATAGCCAGGGCCAGCCACATAAGTTTGGCCTTCATGTAAAAAGGTGTTTAGTTGATTATGTGTCGGTTAAATCAGTTTCTAATATACAAGAAATCTACGATGACCGATGGGATCACAGATTCAACCGGGTTAATCTGGCGGGGTAAAAGGGGTCGATGAAAAAAGCTATGAGAGAAGGGGAAAATAGCTCTATGCAGTCTCTTTGATAGTGCCGTTTTGGTAGGCTATTAAAAGGACTTTTAGATCCTGGATGCGTTCCCGGAGGTCCTGTCCATCATCCAGATCCCGGACGCGCAAACGTTGGGCACTTTGGTTGAGAATGGTTTGCGTACCGGCAATATCCAATTCGTCCCGAATAGCCGCTTCCGTACTCTCAAAGGTGTTGTGAGCTACCAATAGCCTGCCGTAGCTGTTATGTATCAGGGTATAACCCGCAATGCCCGTATGGGCCTGGTAGGCCTTCGCAAAGCCCCCATCAATCACCAGCAGACGGCCATTCGCTTTTAGGGGAGATTCCCCTTCCTTTACCACTACGGGTACGTGACCATTTACAATCAGACTTTGGTCGGGGTCAAGCCCAAACTCTTCCAGAATCATTCGGCAAGTGGCCTCATGGTCGCGGAACTGATAGTAGGGGTTCTTTTTCTCCTTTTGTGCCGCCTTGCTATCCAAGAAGTACCGCTCAAAGGTGGCCATTTTGGCCTTGCCAAATACCGGAGAAAGGGGCCCTGCCCACAGGTACCATAGCCAATCCGCTGGGTGAGGGTCCTCATTGGGGCCGTGGCGGTCAAAGTACGCGGTATGCGCCTTGGCTTCCAGGTAGTCCAGCAGTTGCTTGCCAGCAAACGGGCCATCGCCTAGGTCTACTTCCGCAAACTGGCCATCTTCGGTGAGTGGGATGCACCCGTGGTAAAGTAAGTTGCCGTTGTTGGTAAGGTACATGCCTCCATTTTCAAAAAGGAAACGGGCGTGCCGTTGCAGGCGATCGCTGCCATGGAAGGCCTCCGCTAGCAGTTCTAGCACTTTTTGTTCACCGGGGGTGAGTAAATAAGGGTTCTGAGGATCCAGGGTAGGGAGGAAGGTGTCCTTTAGCGGTAGTTCCTCGCCATTCCATTTCAAAGTGCCTTTTTCCAGATCCAGATCCTGCAGCACAAGTCGGTCTTCCAGGTTCCAGTCTGGCCGCCTTTGTATGAGCTGACCTTCCAACTTAAACTGAATGATGCTGATGGCTTTGTGCATGATCCGGTTCAGCCATTGCTCAGACGCATTGAGTAGAGCCTCTGGACTTACCTTGGGATCGAAAACCAGGCTATCGTCTCCTTTATAATGTTCTATGGCGAAACTAGCCAAGGGAAGAAGGTTGATCCCGTAACCCTTCTCCAAAGTATCGGTGTTGCCGTAGCGCAAGGACAGTCGCAGTACATTGGCCATGCAGGCCCAGCTACCGGCAGCGGCACCCATCCATACTATGTCATGGTTGCCCCACTGCACATCCACTGTATGAAAGTCCAGCAGCATGTCCATGATGATTTCCGCACCGGGACCACGGTCATACACATCACCTATAATATGGATGCGGTGAATGGCTAGCCGTTGTACAAACTTGGCAAAGGCTGTAATCAGCTCCTCGGCCTGCCCAATCTCACAAACCGTCCGAATCAACTGCCGGTAGTAGTCCTGCTTGTTGGTGATCTGCTCGCGTTCCTGTATCAGCTCATATACTAGTGTACCCAATTCTTTGGGCAGATGCTTTTGCACGTAAGCACTAGTGTATATGCTAGCAAAATCCCGCGCTACACGAATCAGGCGTAAGATGGAGGTCTCATAAAAGCTATCCGGATCCTGCAAGTTGGGTTTTAGGAGGGCTAGTTTTTCTTCGGGATAGTAGATTAGCGTAGCCAGGCGGGTAATCTCCAAGGGAGAAAGCTCATCCGAGAAAAGTACCTTGAGTCTCTCAATAATTATCCCTGATCCGTTTTTGAGTAGATGACGAAAACTCTCGTATTCACCATGAATGTCCGAAAGGAAAATCTCGGGCCCTTTGGGCAAATTGAGCATAGATTCCAATAGGGCAATTTCTTGACCTACGGCCGTTTGAGTAGGAAACTGGGCGGCAAGGAGCTCAAGAAATTTACGTTGATCGGGTGTCATATTCATGGATTACTTATTCCCAAAAGATACCAGAAAATGCCAGGATGAATTTCAGAAAGGAAGAAAACGATTGCACCCCATCTTCCTACATGAAGGAACTTGGCACTAACTCCTCATTACAGTTCGCTGCTTTAGGATCACTGATTCCTCCTCCAGAGGACATCTAATAGTGGGGTTCTATTCTCCTGTGAGTCTTTCCGTCCC
>JBCBHI010000944.1:0-2556 GCA_038525885.1 Bacteroidota bacterium | reverse complement strand
AGATCGACTACGACCTGCAGGCCGTTGTCGACCGCTGCCGCGCGCGCGAGCAGCGCCAACGCTACACCATCATCTGCATCGGCGAAGGGGCCAAGGAGTGTGTCGGAAGCCTCACCGTGCGCGAGCGCGTGGGGCTGAATATCGTATTGCCCGCACAGTTGGTAGCCGAGGCCCGGGCCGTTACCCGTAGCTGACAGGACCCATTGGTGGGCCGCACCCGAATGGAAGAACCCGTAGCGGAACCTTGAATAGTACCCCCGGTCACCGTCCAAGTGAACCCAACTGCATTAGTGGAAGTAACACTGAAATTGTAATCCTGTCCCGTGATAGAGAGCCCAATAGAACTACTAATGTTTACCGAAGCAGGGTTCGGGTTGATAGTCACGTCAAACTCCTTGTCAGACAATTTGGGTGGCTTAGTAGGATCACAAGTCACATCATAATACGACTGGCGATAAACGATTTTGCCAGAGATAGGCCCCGTGGTGTTGTTAGTCCAGTTCACCACCACATCATGCGGAGTAGAAGTGGTAGTAGCACCACTCAAGATAGTACCGTTTTGAGCAGAGAAAGAACCCGTGAAAAAACAGATGTTGGTGCCATTACCCAAAGTATAGGTTTCGGTGTCTCCGGCACATACCGTTTTGGGTCCGCTCAAGGAACCCGCTCCCGTAGAAGGAATAGGGCCTGCATAGGCAGTAGTCCCAATTATCATGGACAATAGCAGTAATAAATGTCGTTGCATTTTCTTTTTAGGTTTGGTGTCAATTATTATGAGAATTCTGATTGCGAATGGACCACCCAACCTTATGTAAAAAGGAAATGTTACGATTTGATGTATAAAAATCTATTCATTGTATCAATGTAAAATGTCTATTTATGTCGGATTTTTTCCCAAATCGTATAAACACTAGAAAAAATCAGTAAGGTTACCAATATCCACCCTAGGTAATCTCCCTTTAAGGTATACAGCGTAAAAGAATCATTGATCGGCACCCTTGCCATCAGAGCATCATCAGTACCCCCTTGTAGCTCTTGCACTACCTGCCCACGAGGGCTAATGTAGCCACTGAAGCCTTCATTGGCTGAGCGAATCACTGCCCTCCGGTTCTCAATTGCCCGCAGCTGCGCAGCCCACCGAAACTCCTTAGAGGCAATCCTATTCTCATACCAACTTTCATTCAGGCCCACCACCAATACCTCGGCACCCTGGCTCACTAACTCTCGGTTGACCGAGCCAAATAAACTCTCGTAGCAAATGACGTAGCTGAGAAAAGTACCCCTGGGGCCAGGCATTACTTCCTGGTTGCTATGTCGGTGGGCTATTTTGAAACCCGCCAGCGAACCGATAAATCCCTGTAAAGGCCCCAAAACATTGGGATAGGGTAAGGTCTCCTCGATAGGTACCCTGCGCTGCTTCGTCCGGAAAGACATATTGGCACCGCGCGGCTGGAGCATAATACCCGCATTGTATTGAAAATACGGGCGCCCATCGTCCAAGGGAGTGAGCAAGTGTTGGTACCTAGACTGTGGGCCCAGCCGGGTGGTCTGGAACAACTCCGTGAAGATGGCCCCCATGGCCAGGCCAGACTGAGGATAAGGAGCCATGCGGGACCGAATCATATCCCAGTCCGTATTCACCGCTATGTCTTCCAGCCATCCGCCGTTGGGTAGGGCGGACTCCGGCCATACCACCAGCTCCACCTCCGGGGTCATATGCTCGTCTACCAACCCGAAATAATGGTTGAGCAAATCCTCATTGCTCATCTTGTACTTCACCGTATAGGCATCCAGGGCCGTGTGCAGCACCAGCGTATTTAAGCTCTTTTCCGGAGTGGCATAGGTAAACCACCGGAGCAGAGACAAGCCAAAAGGTAGCAGGAAAGAGCCCAACAATACATAACGGAGCCTGCGTGGCACTCCGCCTGATGGTCCGCCCCTATGTAACACTAAAAACAATAAGCCATTCAGTACCAATACCCAAACCGTAGCTCCCAGCCAGCCGGTCACCTCTATCCACTGGATGGCATACGGGGCCGGAGCCAAAGCCGTAGAAAGTGAAAGTAGGGGATACCCCAATTCCCAGGACTGGGTGAGCCATTCGTACAGTCCATAGCAGCACACCCACCAGAGTAGCCCCCAGTACACACCCTTCCTAAGTTTTACCCAGCTGTAGATCAAAAACGACAGCGCCATCATCAGGGCGTTGGCCCCATATATAATGAAAGCCGCCCTCGCCTGAGTTTTAAACAACCAATGGGCCGCCACCGCATTCCAGATACACAATACCAGAAAGCATAGTAGCCCATAGAGCCAAATGGATTGGCCTTTTCTGCGGAAATGATCCTCTGCCAACAAGAGCGGAATAAATGCCAATGGAAGTACCCAAAAGGCACCCACTGGAGGCCAACAAAGGCAAAGTAGAAGAATACTAAGTAGGCCAAGCAGCCAAGGGTTGATGTTTCGGGTTTTAGAAGACCAAGATTGAGTAGTCATGACAGAGCAAAAAGTATATGGGGGTGTTGATTTTCAAAGGATACAACCAAAGAAGAAGTA
>JBCBHI010000943.1:0-2556 GCA_038525885.1 Bacteroidota bacterium | reverse complement strand
CAGTCGGCCCAAACCCAGATATGGAAGAGCCTGCAAAAGAAGGTGAAGCGCCGGGCACTGAGCAAACCAGAGGCGCAAAAGCAGATGGGCAACTTGCAGCCCCAGCTGGACTACCGGGCCTTTGACAAGGCGGACATGGTGATTGAGGCGGTGCTGGAGAAGATGGACTTGAAGAAGAAGATCATCCAGGATATAGAAACTCACTGCCCGGAGGACGTCATCATTGCGTCCAATACCAGTTCTCTAAGCCTCACGGAGATGGCCGGAGCGGCCAAAAAGCCTGAGAACGTGATTGGGATGCATTACTTCAGCCCGGTACCCAAGATGCCCCTGCTGGAGATTGTAACCACCGAGCATACCAGCCCGGAGGTAATTGCTGCCTGCTATGATTTTGGTCTGAAGCAAGGCAAAACGGTGGTAGTGGTAAAGGATGGCCCAGGGTTCTACGTCAATCGGATATTGGGACCCTACCTCAACGAATGCCTGTTGCTGGTAGAGGAAGGCGCAGCCTTCGATGAGGTGGACAAGGCCTTGATCAAGAAAGGTTTCCCGGTGGGCCCCATCACCTTGCTAGATCAAGTTGGTCTGGACATTTCTGCCCACGTTACGGAGGTCACCCGGCCTTTGTTTGAACCCCGCGAAGGTTTCAAAACTACGCCTGCGGTCACTCAGATGTTTGAAGCAGGCCGATTGGGCCGCAAGAACGGCCAAGGATTCTACACGTATGATCCGAAGAGCAAAAAGCGGAAGGGCCCGGACCAGTCAGCCTATCAGTTCTTCCAAGGCAATGGTGACAAGAAGATCCCACGGGAAGACATGCAAAATCGCGCGGTGTTGGCTATGCTAAACGAAGCCGTGATGTGCCTGGAAGAAGGCCTGATCGCCAATCCTACGGACGGGGATTTGGGATCGGTTTTCGGCATTGGCTTCCTGCCCTTCACCGGCGGCCCGTTCCGTTATCTGGATAGCTGGGGTCCGGCCAATGTAGTAGCCGAAATGGAACGCCTGAAACAACTATACGGTACCCGGTTTACTCCCAGACCTTTGTTGGTAGAAAAAGCCGAAAAGGGAGAACTGTTCCATGGATGATTAAGGCTGTAAAGGCAGGCTTTTGATGCTGGCAAACACCTGCCTTTGCTTCGTCCTTGTTGGTGTTTATAGACCGCGGTGCGCGGGAAGCCTGGAGGCTTCTGCGGAATCCAATAGTTCCAAGCGAATACGCTTGAAACAGTAAAGGGCATTGGCCCTTGTTGGTGTTTAAGCGAAGCGCCACCAACAAGTTCATGCTTTCCCACTCGCCGCCTGAAAAAAACCAATCTTCAACTGTGGCCTGACCGTGCCATCATAAGGAGGAAGGAAAGGCCCTTGCCGGAAGCCTGGAGGCTTCTTTGGGTCAGGGGTTCCAAGCGAATACGCTTGAAACAGAGGTGGGTATGCCTACTCGCCCTTGTTGGTGTTTAAGCGAAGCGCCACCAACAAGCTCACACTTTCCCACTCACCGTCTTAGAAAAACCGATCTTAGGTCGTGGCCTGACCGTGCCATCATAGGGGGAAGGAACGGCCCTAGCCGGAAGCCTGGAGGTTTCTTCGGGTTTGGGGTTCCAAGCGAATACGCTTGAAACAGAGGTGGGGGGCCTAGACCTCATTAGCAAATTTTCGAATTGTCACATTAAAGCATTACCTCCCCTTACGCAACCTCGTGACCACTTCCCGGAGCCCCTCCACATCATGCGCGGGCGCATATAGGTCAATGTACGGCCAAGCCGTTTGGAGACCTGCTACCTCGGGTACTTCTTTCGCATTCTTGGCTAGTGGATTGATCCAGATTACCTTGCCGGCCCGCTTGTGTAGGGCCTTCATGGCCTCCTCTAGTAACGGCATTTCGCCCGTATCCCAGCCGTCGCTCATAATGATGACCACCGTTTTGGAGTTAATCAGGTGGGTATACTCCGTAGCCAGGGTATGCAGACTAGCCCCAATGCGCGTCCCAGCCGACCAATCGTCAACATAATCCGTGAGTCGTTGCAAAGCATCGCGCAGGCGGCGCCCCTTCAAGTGCCGGGTTACGCGAGCCAGTTGGGTAGAGAAAACAAAGGTTTCTAGCTGGCGATGGCTGCTTTGAAATCCCCACAGGAGTTGAATGATAAAGCGGCTGTAGATTTCCATGCTCTTACTCACATCGCAGACCAGTACTATGTTCACGGTGAGCGGCTTAGGATGTGCGTACCATAGGTCTATGTAGTCGCCCCCTTTGCGCAGGCTCTCGCGCATAGTTTGCCGCAAATGCAAGTTGCCGGGCTTTTGCTGGGGCAGCACCCGTCGGAGAGGACGGTTGGCCAGCGCCTGAGTGATCAACCGGATCAAACGAAGCAACTCCGTACTTTCTTCCTTGCTGAAGACGCTTAGGTCTGCCTTATCATGGGTTTGCCCCGTGCTGTAACTCGCTACCTCCTTGGCCTCTCTTTCTTTGTTGCCGTACAGCCAATCTTTGAGCACCTCCAGGCTGGGTGGTTTGGGCTTGGAGGCTGACTTTGGGCTTGCCTCTGCAGAGGCAAG
>JBCBHI010000942.1:0-2557 GCA_038525885.1 Bacteroidota bacterium | reverse complement strand
AGG
Source organism: Bacteroidota bacterium (assembly GCA_038525885.1). Taxonomy (GTDB): domain Bacteria; phylum Bacteroidota; class Bacteroidia; order Cytophagales; family Cyclobacteriaceae; genus DMST01. Next base: position 2,554 of record JBCBHI010000942.1, on the reverse strand, counting down.
GACACAAAGACCGCTACACGGTACTTACTGCAGCGGGTGATTGGGTAGGGGAATTGCTCGGCACTCTCCGCTACTCAGCCCAAAACCGGGCTAACTTACCAGCCGTAGGCGATTGGGTAGTCATCGCACCCTACGATGGAAACAAAGGCATTATCCATCATATTTTCCCCAGGCATTCGCTATTGGAAAGGCAAGCTGTAGGCAGGACTGGCGAGAAGCAAATCATCGCTGCTAATGTAGATTTTGGAATCATCGTGCAATCATTGAACCGGGATTTCAACCTCAACAGAATAGAGCGCTACCTTACCCTGTGCCACCAATCGGGTATTGAGCCCATCGTGGTGCTAAGCAAGATTGATCTGATTGATCCCGAGGAGCTAGCTCAATTAATCCAACCCATGCAGGAACGCAAACAACCCGTTAGCATTTTGCCCATCAGCAACCTAACGGGTACCGGCGTGGAGGCCCTAAGGGAAAAGATAGTACCCGGAAAAACCTACTGCGTGCTGGGCTCCTCTGGGGTGGGTAAGTCTACCCTGATCAATCAGTTGAGCGGAAGCCAGCAGATGGACACCGGGGCCATTAGTGAGCGGATTGACCGGGGGAAACATGTTACTACCCACCGGGAACTCATTTTGCTGCCAAATGGCGGGCTCATCATTGACAATCCCGGTATGCGGGAGGTAGGTATTGCGGATAGTAAGGAGGGGCTGGACATTACGTATGACCAGATCCAAAGCCTAAGCGAACAGTGCAAGTTCAACGACTGTACGCATACTACCGAAAAGCACTGCGCCGTTTTGGAGGCTTTGGAGGCGGGTGAACTAGACGAAGAAGCTTATCAAAACTACCTCAGGCTGGAAAGAGAGCAGGCGCATTATTCGGCCACTGTGCATGAGCGAAGGGAGAAAGAGCGGAGCCAGGGGAAGATGTATAAAAGCATTCTTCAGCAGAAAAACAGGAATCGCTGAGTATAAATATGTAGTGGGGGCGGTATCATTTCCGCTCCTTTCTTTTAGGTACGGAAAGTGGCTCCCAAGCCCAAAGAATCACCACAAGGCAAGTTTCCGCCTGTTTCTATTTTTTTCTAATATTAACCAGTACTTCGTCATTTTGATGTCCCATTACGTACACCTAAAGTATGCGCTACCTATTATGTATTTCGGCCCTATTTATGGCCCTATCTAGTCTGGCTCAGCCCACCCCAGGCGAAAAAGAAACGATTATGGTGATGGAGATTCGCACCGAGATTGACCCACGGTCGAATCGGTACGTTCAACTGGCCTTGGAACATGCTGAGGACATTGAGGCTGACCGGATCATCATTGACATGAATACCTTCGGTGGAGCTTTGGATGACGCCGATGAAATCCGACAGGCCATCCTAGACCTGGAAGTGCCCGTGTATGTATTCATCAACAAAAACGCTGCCTCTGCCGGGGCACTTATCTCCATCGCTTGTGATAGCATCTATATGGCACCAGGCGCTAGCATTGGTGCTGCCACGGTGGTAGTAGCAGACGGGTCTGCAGCCCCCGATAAGTACCAAAGCTACATGCGGGGCATCATGCGGACCACCGCAGAAAAAACCGGCCGCCGGCCGGATATTGCAGAGGCCATGGTAGACGAAAACCTATCCGTAGACAGCATTTCACCCGCTGGGCAGGTAATCACCTTTAGCACCTCAGAGGCTATCCAATACGGCTATTGCGAAGGAGAAGTAGAAACCATCAAGGCAATTCTTGAGCAAGAACTTGGCCTCTTCTCGAATGACTATGAATTGGAAACTTTTGACTTGCCAGGAAGCGAGAAGGTTATCTCCTTCTTTATCAACCCCTTCATTAGTGGCATCCTGATCCTGATCATCATTGGGGGCATCTACTTTGAGCTCCAGTCACCCGGAGTGGGCTTTCCCATCCTGGCCTCATTCATTGCGCTGGTACTTTACCTTACCCCCTACTACCTCAACGGCTTGGCAGAGTATTGGGAAATCATCGCCTTCTTCGTCGGGGTCTTACTGATAGCACTTGAGGTATTTGTCATCCCCGGTTTCGGAGTGGCAGGCATCTCGGGGATCATCTTCATGGTAGGTTCGCTGGTGTTGATCATGGTCAACAATAACTACTTTGATTTTGAATTGGTAGACAACAACCAAATTGTAACTGCCGTGATCACCACCTTGGCCGCCATGCTCGGTTCAGTGGTGCTGCTCTTCGTGGTAGGCGTCCGCTTCACCAGTACCAAAATGTTTGACCGGGTAGCTCTAAAAGATACCCAAGACAGCAAAGAAGGCTACACCAGTACTTCCAACCCTAAGTCCTTCATTGGTCAGCGGGGCACTGCCTACACCGTGCTGCGGCCGAGTGGCAAAATCATGATTGGGGAGGCTTTGTATGATGCCTATACCCAAGGAGGTTACATTGAGAAAGATTCTGAGGTAGAGGTAATCGATGATTCTGGCACCTCATTAAAAGTAAAACTGCTAAAGACGCACAAAGCAGAGGAGCAAGCAGCAGAAGAACCCTCGTGAGGGGACTCCTAGCTTGGCAAAAGC
>JBCBHI010000941.1:0-2562 GCA_038525885.1 Bacteroidota bacterium | reverse complement strand
GCCTGCCTCCTGGGCCAAGCCCAACAGCGTTTTTTGCTCCACCAGGGGCGTCTTCGCCAAGCGAATGAACTCATGAATACGCTGGTAATTGACGTACTCGAAGAAGCTCATGCCGATCCGTTCGTTGAGCAGCCGCGAGAGTTCCGGGGCGTTGATGCTCATCATCTCGGCCAGCTCGGACTTCAGCAGCTTAGCGTTCAGGTAGGGTTTCTTCTCCTCCATGATTTGCTCCAGCTCTACCTTGAGCCGGTCCAGGTCTGCCGGAGAGAACTTGGACTGCGCGTACTTGGTCTCCTTTGCCAGGGCAGCCCACTGATATACACCAGGAGCTACCATCTGGTAGTAGCTGATGAACAGGATGATGAGCGCAATGGCCAACCAAATAAAGTCGCGGGAGTCGATCTCCAACTGTAGGTTGTTGCCAAAGCTGATGAAGTACACCGTGAGCCAGATGACCAGGCAAACCGCAATGGCCACCAGGAAATTACGCACAAAATCGATCCTAATTACGTAGCTCGCCTCTGCTTGCAGGGTTGCTTTCAGCTCTCGAAACTTCAACACCGCCAGTACATAATAGGTGATATTGACGGTGAGCCCGGTACCTACCAGTATGCGTACCACACGGTATAGCTCACCGCTGGTAACCCGCTCTAGTATCACTTGCTCCGATGGCAGGATGTAATAGAACGTAACCACCAGGCTGTACACCACTCCGGGGATGTAGTGCACCAAGTCTGCCTTGACGAAGCGCTTAGCCGAGAGGGTGGACTGCACAAACAGATACAGCGTGGGGCCAAACAACAGAATGGCAAACTCTGAAATGCCTTTCAGCTGGCGAGCCCACTGCAAGGAGATGATTCCTACCTTGCCCACCAGCCCCACCATAAGCAAGCACACCAGAACGAGCAGGTAGGCATTGATCCGCCGTCGTTTACGGGCCGATACCGTGAAGATGACGATCAAAAACAGGGTCTGAAAAAAGGCAAATATGGTAAAATGATCCAGTAGATGGCGCACGACTTGGGCTTGAAAGGTTTACTCCAAAACTAACTCATTCGAGTGCCGAATAGACTCTCCGTCCAGTCTTTCTGCTTTAGCTTGAAAACGCCGGTAGGCCGTTTCGTCCTCCCACGTAGTGATCACAAAAAAGTCTGGCCGGAACTGATACCCCTTAGGAGAAGTGCCGTCTTGCAACTGCACTAGCACCTCACCTTTGGCTCTACCCAGTTGCTTATTCCACTGCTTCAGGTAGTCCTCAGCCTTGCTTGCATCCTCAAACCACAGGGCAGTGGCTACGTGATATTGGTCCCGGTTGATCTGCAAGAACAGATCCTCCTGCAACTCAAAATAGCATAGCCCAAAGTAGGACCAAATCTTGCGTCGGCGCTCATGGAAGTCGGGCACTTCATCCAATATCTCATCCAAGAAGGCTTCCCGCTTTTCCAGGTCAGACCAACCACCCATCACCAGTATTTGAGGTTGATGATTCCCCTGGGTATGCTCCATCACTCGGAAGCCAGGCAAAGAGGTGTAAGAATACCGTTGGGCCACTGTACCTGCATCCCGAAAGTAGGCCTTGAGGTCTTCACCTACGTCTTCCTTGGTACTGATCAGTAGAATATCCAGGACCTCACCTTTTTGGAGCTCCACGGTATCAATACGAGCCTGGCCCATAAGACTCATGGCAGAGAAGGTGAACAATGCGGTGGCAAGTGCCGCGGGCAAAAATCGCTTAGTCATATTCGAAAAAAGGGTTCGTGAATTGAATGACCCAAATGTATTTTTCGTCCTATAAGGCTCCAATCAAATCGGCCCTAGAGAGGTGCGCATACGGTATATGGACCTAAAACCCACTGTATGGTGGTTTACTGCCTAAAAAACTGGGAGCCATTTCTTTGACCAAAGAGGATGGACCTACATCCTACTGACTGGTTTAGCCAGTCCGGGGTCATGCAGTTGGCTGAGCTTCGTTTTCTCTATATTGGACGAGAATACACCCGCGACAGAACCCACCCCTTTATGAAAACCCAACTCGGCCTTTTATCCTTAGCCCTATCCCTTGGCTATGGTTGTAATGCGCAACCTAAGACTAGCCCACTATCGGCTATAGTGGACGGGGAGGCACGCCAGTTTCTGGAGGATGATAGGTTTCATGCCGTATCGGTAGCGGTATACTACCAAGGGGAAACCTACATAGGACATTACGGAGAGCTGGTTATCAACCAAAAGAATACCCCCACTAATGAGACCCTGTATGAGCTAGCCTCGGTAACCAAAACCATGACCGGATACTTAACAGCCTGTGCCGTAGAGGAGGGCCTACTCACGCTTAACACCCCCGTGTATGAGGTACTGGGAAACCGCTACCGAAACCTTGCCTACCAAGGGGAGCCCGTGAGAATACAGCATTTAGTTACCCACACCAGTGGCATCCCCTTAAACATTAGCACCGTCAGCGAATTATATGAAAGCCCTAGTATCGGCAACTACCGAAAAGCTCAGCAAATACTGTCCTCCTACACCAAAGAAGAGCTACTTGAGGAAGTCCAGGCTTTGACATTA
>JBCBHI010000940.1:0-2562 GCA_038525885.1 Bacteroidota bacterium | reverse complement strand
AACTACAGGCTCTAGCTAACGGGTATGTTGGCCGCCACGCTGCACCTTGGCAGCGCAAGCTGGCACAGCGGAAGGAAGCCCCCTCCCCTAACAACCCGTCTCAAACCAACCCCAACACTACGGGCCTGCCAGATGCTCTAAAAAGCGGGGTTGAGCACCTTTCTGGCTATGCGATGGACGATGTAAAGGTGCACTACAACTCAAGCGAACCGGCCACCGTACAGGCCCACGCTTACGCTCAGGGTACCGACATCCACCTAGGCCCAGGCCAAGAGAAACACCTACCACATGAGGCCTGGCACGTGGTGCAGCAGAAACAGGGCAGGGTGCAACCAACCCGCCAAATGAAGGGTGGGAAACCGATAAATGACGATGGAGGTCTGGAACAGGAAGCCGATGAGATGGGCGCAAAGGCGCTGTTGTACAGTGACATGAAGGGACCGAAGGAATTCAAACCGACAGGCAATATTGGCTCTACCGCAATCCAGCGAATGCCCTATGACAAGGTAAAGGCGGGTAGATGGTATGTAGTCAGGGTGAATAGTGAGTTCAAAACCTTGTATTTGAAGGAGAAAAGGAGCGCCAACATCAACTCTAATAAGAAGCCCTCCTTTAAATTTTTCGAGACCACTAGCCGTTCTAGCCCCATGACGATAGTGTATTCAGAGCGTGACATAGTAAGAGAATATTTCCCGCAGATTTCCAATATCAGCTCAGTTTCTAGTATAAAACCCCACAGCGACGTGGTGTATATGTCAGACCAGAGCTTGTTGTATATCAATAGCATGGGCATGCCCTCCATCATGGGCAAGATTGAAATTGTGAGTGAAGAGGAAGCCGTTTCTATCCAATCCAAGCTATTGAATAAGAAAAATATTGTAAGCGAAACTGGAACCCAGGTAAAAAAAGAGGTCGCTAAAAGGATCTATGAAAAACACTTAGCAAGGGAATTTATCCCGGAAATATCTCCTGCCCCTTCAGAGGATTCCAGCGAGGTTGTCATGTCTGAATCCTCCCTCCTAATTTCTCAGAGCTCTTCGAGTAATCAAAGCACTTCAAGTGACCAGACCTCCTCCAGCAAGCCATACAACCATGACGATTGGTTGAAAAAATCGCGTGAGGAGTTAGTGGACTCCGCCTTGATCAGCAGTCGGTTTATAGGAGATAGCACCACCGAGCTACAAACCGATACTCTACTACGCGTGGTACGGGCCAGCATATCAAGCAATAAGGCGGTGTTTATGCCCCCAATTTGGGTGAAAAACATCTTGCCGAATATTCCCCCCGGCACCAAAAAAGCCATGGCTGCGGATACCTTTGACGGCTGGCAAAAGGGAAGAAATGCCCAAGCAATAGAAGAGAATGCCACCCAAAAACTGGAGTCACTAGAAATTCAATTTGGATTGAGTGATGCCGGTGTGGTAAAAGCCTCCAACTTTGACGGTCGCCTTTTTGCGGAGTTCAAGGCCAGTCCTTCACTTTATTTGCCACTAAATACCACCGCCATTTCAGGAGGAAAAACCGGAGTTGCTTTAGGAAAGGACAAACTGGAAGCCGTACAATATGACGGACCTGGGCTTTCTCCCTTGGGCCAGTTTCTCAAGTTTATGAATACCCACTACAAGGGTAAAGCGTATAATTCCTCCAATAATGTTCTACCCAAGGTAACCAAGTCATCTGGAGGCTTGAGCGCCTGGACCAATTCTAATGACAGTGTAGGGCAGGAATTTTACCGCCCCGGCATCGTGGAAGCCATTTCCACCACCCCCAGGTCTGGCCCACGGTCAGGCACTGGCGAAACCAAGGTAGGCCGAATGGGTGTACAGGAAGAACTCATCAATACAGGGGTGCTTAAGGCCGGGCAATACCAAGGAGGGCATCTCATTGGAGATCAGATCATGAACCCCAAGAAATTTGACCTTTACAAATCCTGGAACCTGGCTCCTCAAGAACAAGATTTCAATTCCCCAGTATATGAGGGAGGGTTAGAAAAAGGGGTAGCCAAGGCGGTAAAAGCTGGCGCAGAAGCCCACCTGAAAGTAGAAGTAAGCTATCCGCGGGATAAATACCAGGTTTCCGTATTGAACCTGGTAGATCGGTTGATGAAAGGCAATACGAAAAAGGTAAATAGCTCCACTACCTATACCGATGCCATCAAATACATTCAGCAAAAGAACACCTCACTCCCCAAAAACGTGGAATTTTTAACGCGCGTACCTGGGTATTGGCATGCTGAGATGGAGGATGTAAAGAAGAAAGGAAAAATAGCCGGCAGTGTGAAAAACAGACTCCAAGGCAAACAAGTAACCGCCAACATTGATGCGGGGTCTATCTATACGCCTAGTACCCTAAATGAACGCTACATGTTCAAGATTGTCACCTCTATACCAGGGGCGGGTACTGGCCCTCCCACTACCTAGCACCTCTTCCAGCAGTGCAAGATCTAGATACAGCGGGGCCAACAAGGTGGAACTATTTGCCCGGCAGAAAACCCCAGTAGTAGGTTCCTCCTCCAATAATATGCGGAACATGACCGTAACCCAGATCAACAGTGTGGTAAAA
>JBCBHI010000939.1:0-2565 GCA_038525885.1 Bacteroidota bacterium | reverse complement strand
GTTTTTCGGTTCCTGACACACTTTCTGATAGCCTCTGGAAGTTAGACTCTATTTCAGAACTCAGGGACCCCGGTGATTTTCAATGCTGATTATCTAGAGAAACATGCCCTGGGCCGGACCGAGTACCTGAAATTATTTGGTGCTTTGTTGGGGAAAGAAGCAGAGGCAGGCCGGCTGTTTGCTGAAATAGAGTCTAACTTCCAGAGGCTATCAGAAAGTGTGTCAGGAACCGAAAAACCCACGGTGTTTAGTGGTATGGTGTATGGGGATACTTGGTTCGCTCCGGCCGCTGACAATTGGGCCACTGACTTCATAACCAGAGCGGGTGGACAATATATGTATGCGGATCATCCGGGTACGGGTACCCTGCCGCTTAGTTTTGAGGGCGTATATGCTCATTGTTTAGAGGCTGACTACTGGATAGGAGTAGGTAGCTATACCAGCAAGGAAGAGCTACTGGCCACCGATGCCCGCTACGGTGACTTTGCGGCGGTGCAGGCCAACCAAGTGTATTCTTATATGAAAAGAGCGGACCCCAATGGAGGGGTTCCCTATTTTGAATTAGGCTATGCCCGCCCGGATTTGATTCTTTCGGACATGATTCAGATCCTACAGCCAGGCGAGCCCGATTCTCTTAACTTCTTTATTCCCTTGCATTGAGGTTTTCGGCATCTCAAAAGATCATCGGCCTGTGGGCCGCTAGCCTGGTGCTAGTACTACTGCTATTCCTGCTATCCATCAGCTTGGGTTCGGTTACTATCCCCTTGAGGGCGGTTATAAACAGCCTACTGGGCGGGGAAGTAGATAATCGTGCCTGGGAGCAGATCATCCTCAACTTTCGCTTGCCCAAAGCGTGTACTGCAGTGCTGGCTGGGGCAGCCTTATCCATTAGTGGCTTGCAAATGCAGACCCTCTTTCGGAATCCGCTGGCAGGGCCATTTGTGCTGGGCGTAAGCTCAGGTGCTAGCCTAGGGGTCGCTTTGTTGCTTATGGGGGGCTTCTGGCTTACCGGGGTGTGGTCCCAGTTTAGTAGCGCATGGATAGCCATTGCGGCCAGTTTAGGAGCCGGAGGAGTGTTTCTACTGGTGATGCTGGTCAGCCTGCGGGTGCGAGATTCTATGACCTTACTTATTGTAGGCCTGATGGTAGGGAGTGCGAGTAGTGCCTTGGTAAGTATCATCCAATATTTCAGCCGGGCTGAGCAGATTCAAGCCTATCTCATCTGGACCTTTGGGAGCTTGGGCGGGTTGTCCTGGGCTGAGTTGGCCTGGCTGACCCCCATCGTTTTGGCGGGCCTGTTTCTCTCCTTTGCTATGGTCAAGCCCCTTGACGCCTTGCTGCTAGGGGAGCACTATGCCCGTAGTTTAGGGGTGCGAATAAGCAGGGTGCGGATCGGCATCATTGTAAGTACGGCGCTACTGTCAGGGAGCATTACGGCCTTTTGCGGCCCCATTGGCTTTATTGGTTTGGCGGTACCCCATCTGGCCCGGCTGCTGATGGGTACCACCCGGCACGCCATCATTGTGCCTACTACCCTATTGCTGGGCACGGGCCTGCTATTGCTGTGCGACCTTATTGCCCAGCTGCCTGGGCAGGACACCACTTTGCCCATCAATGCCATTACGGCATTATTCGGTGCGCCCGTTGTCATTTGGTTGATTGTCCGGAAGCCCTATCTCAACCGCGTATTCTGATGAAAGAGCCTGTACTGACCGGAGAAGCACTGGCCATTGGCTATCCTGCCAAGCCACAACCCAAGGTGATCCTTAAGAACCTTCACCTTGAATTGCGGGCTGGTGAGCTGGTAGCGCTGCTGGGCCCCAATGGAGTGGGTAAGTCTACCTTGCTCAGGACCTTGGCGGGTTTGCAGGCTCCCCTGCAGGGGAAGGTTCTCTTGAAGGGTGAGCCTATCCAGGAATACTCTCCCTTGGAACGCGCCCGAGAGCTAAGTCTGGTTCTGACCGAGCCGGTACAAGCGGGTAACCTGCGGGTGCGTGAACTGGTGTCGCTGGGCCGTTTTCCGCATACTCGCTGGGCTGGTAAGTTGGGTGCTCAAGATGTAGCCAAGGTTGAGGAAGCTATTGCCGCTTGCCGGATTGAATACCTGGCCGACTCTCGGGTGTTTGAGATCAGCGATGGACAGCGGCAAAAAGCCATGATTGCCCGGGCCTTGGCTCAAGATGGTCTGGTGATGCTGCTGGATGAACCCACCGCCCACCTGGACCTTCCCAATAAGGGAGAAATCATGCATCTGCTCCATGGCCTGGCGCATGAGTTTGGCAAGGCCATTTTGGTGAGCACACATGACCTGCAGTTGGCACTGCAAATGGCTGACCGGCTGATGCTGGCCGACTGTGTGGAAGCCCTGGAAACGGGCACCCCGGAAGACCTAATGCTAGCCGGCCGGGTGGCGCATCTGTTCGATCACCCCCAGTTTCAGCTAGATACCTTTACCGGGCAGTACCGGCTGCGGAGGGAAGAAGGGAAGCCCATCGCTATTTCCGGGCCAGCCACCGCCAAACACTGGCTCACGGTGGCGTTGGAAAAGCAAGGATACCTGGTGCA
>JBCBHI010000938.1:0-2565 GCA_038525885.1 Bacteroidota bacterium | reverse complement strand
CCTACCATTACCGATGCGGTGCAATGTTGTATCTCCGCAGCAGAAGAAGCCGGACTAGAAACACTCGTACTTGACCTGACTCAACCGGATATTTGCCTGCCGGTGGCCAAGGTGATGGTCCCTGGGCTCCGGCATTTTTGGCGGCGTACCGCTCCGGGGCGTCTGTACGATGTCCCCGTGAAGATGGGTTGGTTGGATGTTCCCAATCAGGAAGATGAGCTTAATCCCCTGAGTATATTTATCTAGCTACGCCCTGAAATACCCCGAAATATTTACTTCTCTTCTGGTGCGGTACTTTTGAATTATCAACACCTATATGCCGCACTGTTATGTATAAGTATCAAATCATTCTAAAAGATTCGAACACCGATACTATCATCGGTAAGGGGTATCTAAATCTACATCTAGGCACGTATCAGATGGAAGTAACTGAAGGAGAGTTGCGGGGAACACTAGCCGAAGGTACCTACCAAACACGGACTGATTTTGGTTTGCTTACGCATCATCTGGATGGTTTTTCCTCTACCAGTATGGTCATGCCAAAGAGTGTTTTGAGCGAAGTAAAGGACAACGTATACGGTGAGTTATCCTTTGTACAGAAACAGGATGTAGCCCGGGTATTGCTTCGGGGCAATTTGATTTTCAATGAGACCAAAGGCTGGAAACAGCCAGGTATAAAGACAGACGTGGCTGCCTAGTTCAGGTAGCTTCTGCTGTATAGTTAACACAATCACAAAAATCTGCCGTCACACTACCTAGGGGTATACCACCGGTTGTGGGTATGCCCCGTAGCTATGAAACCATGAAGTGTGGCACTATAAACTATTGAGGTTTATGTTTAAGTACGAAGTAAAATTGAATTCTTCTAGTGGGCACCTGGTCCTAGGGAAGGGGACTCTGATTTTGGAAGAAGGTAGCTATACTCTTTCTTTCACTGAAGGTAATTTGATGGGTGCTCAGGCCACGGGCACATACGAAACCAAAATAGAATACGGAGTATTGACTAGCCGGCTGGAAGAAGCTTCGGGCAACAAAGGAACCCTGCGGCCCGCCATGCTGGTAGAACGGTCTGAGGGGCTTCTGGGCCTCACAGAATTTATCTTTAAGGAAATCATCTATCACGGCCTGCTAGAGGGTAAACTAGTGAACCATGATAACCCGGTAAACTCTCCCAGAATTAAGGTGTAATTCCTGGAGGGTTGTATTACGCAGGTCCCATGAAATTCATCCTAGAATCTTCAGGTACTCCCCTTGTTCCCCGTTGGGAGCGGGACCCCGTGACCCTGCACTATGCCCTGCCCACCGCCATTACTGCCTTTGGCAATCCCTGGCAGGCAGAACACGCCCAAGATTTCTACATTTCCCAACAAGGGACCAAATGTTGGCTGTTGGATGGAAACCGCGTGCATCATCGTGGATTTCAAAGCGGTTGGCACAGCACTCCCCAGGCCGGAGGCCCCTTTGTGGCTATGGCCTCTGCCGAAGAGTGCCTGGGCTATTGGCTCATGAATAAGTTTGGACACTTGGTACGGGTGGGCAATGTACCCTTACTGCCTCCACCACAAATGAGGAATACCCAAGCGGTGAGTATTACCGCCGCTCCCCAAGGCCACGGGGCTTGGGTACTGGGCCAGGACGGCCAGGTACACCATGTAGGTACCGCGCTGCATTTGGGCCATGGCATTGAATCTGGCAAAAGAGCCATCAAGATCCGCAGTCTGTACCGCGGGTTGGGGTATTTCATCTTGTATGCGGACGGCACCGTACGTGCTTTTGGCGAAGCAAAACATTTTGGCGAGGCTATCCTTGAAGAGGAGATTGCACTCGATCTGCTGGTAACTCCTGACGGAGGCGGCTACTGGTTGGCCGTACATGGCAAACCATGGCTGGCTTTTGGCAATGCTTCCGCCATGCCTGTTAGTTAATTTTCAGGGTCACACCATACACCTTCACTTTTCACGTTCTCTATTCACACGCAACCGCACTTCGGTGCACCCATATTCTCTGTCGCCTCTATCGGAAGAAGGTAGGCCCCAGTATTCCCCTCAGTTGGGACAAGGCTATCTACTAGGATTGGAACCAATAATGAGGCTATGTCTCTAATATCACACCTATGGCCAGGCACTACCAGAACCCTGGCCCATACACAGGTGCAACTGTATTCCGTGGACCCTAACCCGGATACCTGGCAACCCGAGTTTGCCTATGCGTTGCGCCAGCACGTTGTACAGTGGGAACGCATGACCATTCCCGACAGCATTTTTGTACCCGAATGGGGCCAAAGCTGGGTGCTGGTACCCCGCAAGACCCAATTGGCAAAGGGGCCGCCCCACCGGTGGATAAGACTGCCCAGTCGGTTGGGCCCCTGGGTAGGCATCGCTACCGGCCCTAAGGGGCTGTGGGCCCTGGCGAAATCTGGCCGGGTAAAAGCCCTGGGTAGAGCCCCTACCTTAGGAGGGCTAACGGAACCTTCCGCCCCGGCGGTAAGTATTGCGGCCTAAATATCCTGGCTTTTACCCGGCCAGATTTCGCCAGGGCCCACAGCCCCTTAGGGCCGGTAGCGAT
>JBCBHI010000937.1:0-2577 GCA_038525885.1 Bacteroidota bacterium | reverse complement strand
GCCCGGCATGGCCCTCGCATTTTTCGAAAAAGGGGAACTCGTTTATAGCCAAGGCCTTGGTATGGCAGATGTGGCAAGCGGGAAACCAGTCACCCTTCAAACAGGCTTCAACATTGGTTCTATTAGTAAGCTTTTCACTGCCTGGGGCGTGATGAAGCTGGTAGAAAAAGGCCGTATTGACCTGGACGCTCCCATATCTCAATACGTAAGCCAATGGCAGCTTCCTGCTTCTGAGTATGATCTGAATAAGGTGACGGTGCGGGCATTGCTCAGCCACACCGCCGGGCTTTCTGTCCATGGCTATCCCGGCTTTCCTCCTGGGACTGAGTTGCCTTCGCTCGCTGCCTCTTTGGATGGGGAAAATGGTCCGGTTCGGGCCAATGAGCCCGTGGAGGTCATTTTGGAGCCCCAAACAGAATTCAAATATTCAGGAGGTGGGTATACCCTATTGCAGCTAATGATTGAGGAGCAAACGGGGATGTCCTTCCAGCGCTATATGGACCAGGAGGTGTTTTCGCCCCTTAAGCTCCGCAACACTTCTTTTCACCTAACCAGGAAAACTCTGAAGGGCTCCGCCCAAGGGTATGATGAAGAAGGCCAGCCCATACCCTTAGTGCGGTTTACGGCACAGGCCGCCGCCGGACTGCACACTACCTTACAGGATATGATCCGCTTTACCCAAGCCTCTTTCGAGGGCAACTCCGTCCTTACCCGTGAAACCCTCGCTACTATGCGAGAGCCCGTCCCAGAAACCGAGGGCAAATACGGTTTGGGGTATATGCAATACAAGCTGGGGCCCATTCAGGTACGTGGGCATGCGGGATCTAATGACGGATGGGAGTCTGGTTTTTTTATGAACTACCAGGACCAAAGCGGCATGATTGTGCTTACCAATGGCTCCAATGGCCGAGACATTGCCATTTTCATCCTACGGTCTTGGGTACGGTGGAAATCGCAGCAGGCTAGAGGGTGATTGGGGTGCCCCCCCCTTAGCGGACGGTTTTTTGGAAGTGCAAGTTTAGTAGCTCCCCCTCAGCGGACGGTTTAAACCGTCCGCTGAGGGGGAGGTGAAATCTTTTGCAGATCTGCCCAATCCGCAATCTGATTGTACTGCTGGACAATATCCTTCACAATCTTAGGGCCGTGCTTTATCCTATTCAATGCGGTATTCAGGCCGGAATTTTCATCTCTCAGTTGATCAAAAAATCGCACAAAACGCTTACCCAAGCCTTTCTTTACATCCTTTAGGTCTTGAGATTCTTCTATAGCTTGTAATGCTTGCAAAAGTTTTAGCAACTCAATGCCTTCCGCATTCGCACCTACTTGATTCAGTTCATCTCCTAATTCAATTAAATCCCCTTGCAGGTTCACATTGCAATCCTGGAAATCGAATACCCTATTTTTTCTGCGAGAAGAAACACCAAATCCTACCTTACTTGAGATGTTATAATTGTGAATAGTACCATCTAAACCAATCTCTTTATCCAAACGGTCATCATAATAACTTCTGCCCCTGGCGTAATACCTTTGTATGGTACCTTCCTCCAACCAAAGTTGGTATTTCTCTTCCCCTAATAATCCTACATCCCCTTTTAGCTCCACATAATACTCCAACCTTGGCTTTTCTGATTTAAAGGATGTAAAAATGTCATTTAGTGTATTTCTTAATTCGGACAGAAATTGGGTTTGGGTAGGTCCCAAAACTGATATGGTAATTTCCCTTTCATTTAATTCTCTGACCAACGCCAAAGTACCTTGCTCATCTTCCAAGACAACCCCATACCGCCATACTTGAGGTTTCCATGCTTTCCTCAATATTTGCCCATGGTGCTGAACAATGAAGCGCGAAATTGTATTAGGCGGAAGTGGCGTGATAGCACAATACCGTATCATTAAAGCTTCCTCTAGGGGCATTACGGGAAGCGAATTGGGTTGATCTTCCGGGAGTAAATGGGGAATCACTAAAGAACCGTTCTTATTCTGCTGAAAACCCAATTGATATTCATGCATTAAACGGAAGAAAAAGCGATACTTCTCTTTAGGAAAACGGATCTTCTCTTTAGAAAATACAACCTCTAATTCTTCAATACGAATATCATGCTTTCTAGCTTGGTGGGTCCAATTTATAATCTTGTAGACTCCGTCTGAAATCCATTCTGGGTTAAGCACTAATGGAGTATCTGATAATCGAAGATTAGGATAATGTAAACCTACTCCCAACCAGTGTAACTGATCCCTCAGGGGCAGGACATGATCTGATTCCACTCCATGACTCACCGCAATTGACCTAAACTCATCCAGAGAAATGAATTCCTTTCCTGAGTTTTCTCCTTCTCCGGCAAAGGTTTTCTCTAAGGCTTTTTTTACGGCAAAGCTCTTCTTACCGATAGTCTTTTTCCAGGTGGGGTCTTGCTGGATAGTACGCAATAACTCCTCTCGAAAACTAGCCAAAGACCTTCCCCCAGATTTCAAGTTGACTTGGCAGAACTCTACATTAGGGTATAGCTCTTTAATATTGTTTTCGGGAAGTTCTATTCTATGGGGATCTCTAAGATTAACTAATATAAATGCTTTTGA
>JBCBHI010000936.1:0-2580 GCA_038525885.1 Bacteroidota bacterium | reverse complement strand
CACTTTCAGCAGGAAACTCTATCGAGAATGTATCAGGATGCCCCGCCTCCTTTTTGGAAAGAGCTCGAATCGCCCGTTACGCAATACGTAGTGCAAGAGGCTGCCTCGGATCTGGTGCAGCACTACTTTCAGGGTTTAGCTCCCATCTTCAAAAACTCGGCAGCAATTTCTGAGGATTTGCTGGTCCTCAAGCTCAACGAGATTCTCCTGCTATTGCTGAAGACCCAAAACTCAGCGCCGGTATCGCAAATCATGCGAAGCCTGTTTAGCCAACGCGAGTTTACGTTCAAGGAGATCATTGATGCCCACATCTGCGAACCCGTATCTCTGGAACAGTTGGCGGCTCTGACCCACCACAGTCTTTCCTCGTTCAAGCGAGAATTCAAGAAGGTCTACGGCGATACCCCTGCCGCCTACATTATGGAGAAGCGGGTAGAAAAAGTAGCCGCTCAGCTTCTCCTATCCGATGAGAGCATTAGTAGCATCGGCTACCAGTGTGGGTTCAAAAGTGCGGCTCACCTCACCCGGGCCTTCAAGAAAAAGTACGCTCTCACCCCCAAAGAATACCGTTTACAGGCGCAGCCCTCCGTGCAGTATTAGCACATTCTCCTTGGCCGTAGACAGGCAAATGGAAGGAAAAAGACAGCTAATCTCAGGCCCAAACCGCTCCGTCAATTAGTTGGGCTTTTGGGTCAATTTCTTCTTGGTGGCTCACCCTACCTTCGGGCTATTCGGTGAATCCACAAGCACTTTTTCCATGAAACTCCTGCGCTTCCTTTTATTCCTGTCGGTACTGCCCATAATCCATCCTACGGCTACCTGGGCTCAAGCCAGCACCACAAGCCCAATCCGGTATATCCATGCTGAGAAGCCTAGTTTTCAGTCAAAAATGCTCCAGAGCATCTTTGGGCTATTGGGGGTCAAGAAGGGCAGACAGGTGCAGCAGCAGCTTTCTCCTATGGCCGAACCTTCCACACCCGCGCCCATTCCTCGGGGGCTGCGCCGTCGGTATCAAATACAGCAAACCCGCTGGCAAGGCCAACCCGTATGGGCCATCAGCCCTAAAACAGGAGCCAGCGAAAAGGTAATACTTTACCTCCACGGCGGCGCATATTTGTTTAGCATAAATAAGCAACACTGGCAGTTTGCCGCACGCTTGGCGGACCAAACCCAAGCCACGATCATCATGCCCGACTACCCGGTAGCCCCTGCAAGTTCGGGGCTAACCGCCTTTTGGTTCGCGGCTACGTTTTACCAGGAGTTGCTGACTAAGTATACCGCAGAGAACATCTCTCTGATGGGAGATTCTGCAGGGGGCGGCCTGGTCTTAGCGCTTGCCATGAACCTACGAAAGAATGATCTGCCGCAGCCAAGTCAAATACTCCTGCTATCTCCGTGGCTGGATATCACCATGGTCAACCCCGACATCGAAAGCGTTGACCCAAAGGACAAGATTTTCAGCATAGAAACCCTGCAGAAAGCAGGTGAGGCTTACGCAGGCGGATTCCCCCCACAGGACTATCGCCTTAGCCCCATCTACGGTGACCTCTCAGACCTGGCCCCCATCTCGGTTTTCATCGGAACCCATGACCTCTTTTTGGCGGACTGCCGCAAGCTGGTGAACCTGTCCGAAACCGTAGGGGCTCCCCTCCACTATTTCGAATATCCTACCATGTTTCATGGTTGGTTTATGGTGGGCGGCCTAAAGGAAGCAAAAGCAGCTACCCACCAAATCAGCGCCCTCATCCGTGGAGAATTGGGCCTATAAGCGGCTCAATCCAATAACCTTGGGGAGCCAATGTGCTAGGGCGGGAAGGGGATAATGTGACAATGGGAGTAAGGTGATCCATGTCCTGGAAATATGCTCGCAGGAAAGGTGCGATTTCGTCATTTGGTGAATCAGTAATGGACCGGTGATCCATACCTCTTGGTGCAGATTACCAAAGTTTACGGGAATAAATACCAAAGTAGGGGACTTGTCCGGTTCTGGAATTGCCGGGAATTTTGAGTGCATAAAACTCCTACTTCGAAGGATAGGACTTACTCAAAAAGAAATATAGACAGGATGCTCCACCCAGATCAGGGAAAGGCTTAAGAGCAGGAGCCCTGGCTGGGTACTTACTTGTGATTTTGGCTTGGGAACCAGATGATGCAGGAGGTAAATAAATCTGTTGACCCAACCGATGGCACTCAGCTAGAAGGGTAGGAGGTAATCTATTCCCTATAGAGAACTCTTTGGATAGGGTGAAATTGGCTTTTTTCGATTAACGATAAGTAGTGTAGGATGAAAGCTCTTTTGACGGACTATTTCGAAATTGGATTCGCAGTGAGATTAAAATAATTTCGCGTACAAAATTCTATAACCAACAAACTCAACATGCGCAAGCTATTGAATCCCTTTTGCTTATGCGTGCTTATTATATCAAATTCAGTAAGCGCCATAGCCAGTCCTAGTAACTCCCTTTCATTTCGGGATCCCGGTGGTACCGGAGACATCACTTTCACGGAGGTAACTACTCCACGTGCCTCCAAACTGGATGCTATCCAATCCGTCCACACCATCTTTACGAATAACTCCAC
>JBCBHI010000935.1:0-2584 GCA_038525885.1 Bacteroidota bacterium | reverse complement strand
AACAGGCATGAGGATTGCATACCTGTTCAAGTTCTTCTCATTAGTAGCAAGCAGCATCAGATTATTACAAACCCAAGTTTCTTCAGAGACTTTTACATGAGAAAGGTGCAGGTAAGCCTGGTGAAATTGAGGCCAATTTGGTGGGCTTGGGCGCAAAAGCGGGCCCCTCTCCCCTACCAACACAAACGTTTGAATGAAGTCCATTCGAACAAAATAGAATTTTGCAGCCCAAAAAGGATTGTCTTGAAGGGGATTCGTTCCGAATGCGAGGGGGGGATTCTTCACCCCCTTGTTTACAGCGCCAAGGATAGACAACTTTCCTGCATCGAAAACCTATCCAAAATATACCTCATTGCGGGAGTATCGGGCAGCGGAAAAAGCACCGTAGGCCAGGCTCTCGCCAAGCGCATGGAGATTCCCTTCTTCGACGCTGATGACTTCCATCCGGTGGCCAATGTGACCAAGATGGAGGAGGGCCATCCCTTGGCCGATGAGGACCGTTGGCCTTGGCTGCAAGACCTCAACTTACATCTGCATCAGCAACCGGCTGCCGGATGTGTACTGGCCTGCAGCGCTTTGAAAGAAGTATACCGGCAGGTGCTCAGTGAGGGTTTAGAGAATAGGATACTTTGGGTATTTTTAATCGGAACTTTCGAACTGATCCAAACCCGCATGGAGCTTCGAGACCATTTTATGCCACCGGCATTATTGCGATCTCAGTTCGATACCTGGGAAGCCCCGCAGTATGGGCTCCAACTGGACATTACCGAAGATATTGACACCCTTATCGATCAAATAATCACCCAATGAGTAAACAGGAATTCGGCCTTGCCGGACTGGGCGTAATGGGCAAAAGCCTGGCCCGGAATCTGGGGCGCGCTGGTGTACAACTGGCATTGTACAACCGCCACGTACCCGGCACCGAAGTGGATGTGGCGGACCATGCCATCGCCCAATATACCGAGCTCAAAGGAGCACAGGGCTATCAGGACCTGCCTCCTTTTGTCTCCTCATTAGCTACTCCCCGCAAGATATTCCTGATGGTACCGGCAGGCCCCGCCACGGATGACCTCATAAAGCAACTGGTTCCCTTGCTGGACGCCGGGGACATCCTTATAGACGGGGGCAATGCCCTGTACAAGGATACCGAACGGCGGATGGAAGCACTGAAGCGGCAGGGCATTCACTTTTTGGGTACGGGAGTATCCGGGGGTGAAAAGGGTGCCCTTGAGGGCCCTGCTATTATGCCTAGTGGGGAGCAGGCAGCCTATGAGGCCGTGGCCCCTTACCTAAACCGAATAGCGGCCAAGGACCAAAAGGGCGATGCTTGTAGTGGATATGTGGGCCGAGGAGGGTCTGGCCATTTCGTGAAAATGATCCACAACGGCATTGAGTACGCCGAAATGCAGTTACTGGCCGAGCTGGTTTTTCTGCTCAAGCAGCACGGAAACCTTTCCTATCCCCAAATTTCGGAAACACTAAAGGAGCTTGGCAACCGGGGTGCCCACTCCTACCTGCTGGAGATCACCATCAACATTCTGCAAGCCAAAGAGGGCGATTCCTATTTGCTAGATACCATCCTGGATAAGAGTGGAAACAAAGGCACTGGTGGCTGGAGTACCATAGCGGCTGCCGAATACGGGTATCCGGCCTCCATGATTGCCACAGCCCTGTTTGCCCGGTATACCTCTGCCCGTAAGGCGGAACGAGTGGCTCTGGAAAAGCAATACCAGCTGCCCAAACGGGAGTTTGAGGTTAGCAACGAGGCTCTGTTTGGGGCCTATCAGCTAGCCCGGATTGTGAACCACCACCAGGGCTTCCAGGTCATCAGCGAGGCCAACGAACGGCACCAGTGGAACATCAATCTGGCCGAGGTAGCCAGAATCTGGACCAACGGCTGCATCATCCGTTCTTCCCTCATGGAATCCCTGATTCCGGCCTTAGGGGAAGGCACTTCCCTGTTAGCACATCCTGAACTAGCCCAATTCACCCAAGCCCTACACGGCTTCCTGGTACAGGTGTGCAATGGAGCCAACCAAGCCCGGTGTCCCCTACCCAACCACCAGACGGCTCTGCAGTTTCTGCTTATGTACTCTCTGGGGCAGGGTTCGGCCAATGTGATCCAGGCGCAGCGCGACTACTTTGGAGCGCATACCTATCAAAAAATCAACGATACCACCGGGCAGTACTATCATACCGAGTGGGAAAACTACGTGTAGTCTATGAGTGTGGCCATCCTAAGTGTACTGGTGGGTATTGCCCTCCTGTTAGTCCTGATCCTTGTCGTTCGGCTCAATGCCTTCGTTACGCTACTCATAGCCAGTATCACTGTAGGCTTGCTGTCCGGGCTAGACCCACAGCAAGTGATGGATGCGGTAAAAAACGGCATGGGGGGCACCCTGGGTTTTGTAGCCACCATTGTGGGGCTAGGGGCTATTTTGGGTGGTATTCTGGAAAACGCCGGAGGAGTGCAGGTAATCTCGCAGGCCATTCTGAAACGGTTTGGGGAAAAACGGGCTCCTGTAGCCATGCTCCTCAGCGGCTTCATCATTTCCATTCCGGTTTTCTTTGATGTGGCCTTCAT
>JBCBHI010000934.1:0-2593 GCA_038525885.1 Bacteroidota bacterium | reverse complement strand
CGTCTGCTACACATAAAATAAATCTCCCCTCACCAAGTGGCAGGTAGTCGTAATAATCTCCACCCACTTTATCGTGTGGCAGGTACAAGGCCGCAATTTGTAGGGTATTAGTAGCAGGTAGTGTCTTTGGGATTAAATACTTCTGCACTTGGTGCGCGATCTCAAGCTCTTTTCTGAGTGCCTCCTGCCTCAATTGCTTCCTAGCTAGCTTTTTATTCTCGATGGCCACCATGATGATATTGCTCAAGGCCTGAATAAAATTGATCCCGCTCCTGGATACCTCTTCATCATCCGAGGAGTAAAGCCCTCCTACAAAAACAAAAGCTAGCCTTTGATTCTTGTGTGCAACCGGAATTATGTTGTCGAACTCGCCAAATGGGGAGTTTTGATCCACAAGAGGAGTTGCCTTCTTAATGGTGGAATACTCTGAGGGCAGTACAATGGAGGTAAAATCAGCCTTCGTGCCAAAATTCACCTTACAAGCCCACTCTTCATCCAGCACGTAGAGGGCGAGTTTTCTTAAACTCAAGTTGGCCCTAAGCGTAAAATTGTAAATTTTATATAACGAGTCTTCGTTGAGATTATTATTGATCGCCTGCGTTACCTCCAGTAATGCATTCAACTCTAGCTCTTTGAGCTCATACCTATTCTGAAGTGAAAGCGATTCCATATGCTTGCTGGGCTCCCCGGATAGCAATTATGGGCGCAATAAGTATAAAAAAGGGCATTTTGCAAAAGAAGAAAGGACTACTGTAAGGTAGTTTTTGGATCAAAAGCATCCCGTAGTCCATTCCCTAGAAGGTTAAAGGACAACACCATAAAACTAATAGCTAAACCAGGGAAAAGAAATAAATGCCAACTGTCCGAGGTGCCAATAGAATTGTACCCTTCATAGATCATGATTCCCCAACTAGGAGTAGGTGGCTGCACGCTAAGCCCGAGAAAGGAAAGCCCCGCCTCCAAAAGTATAGCTGCCGCAAAATTAGCAGTGGCAATTACTATTAACGGCCCCCCAATATTAGGAAGCATATGCCGGAAAATTATTCGGAGGTTGCTCAGACCAAAGGCGCGTGCCGCTTCAACATAAAGCTTCTCACGAGCACTAAAAATTTGACCCCGTACCACTCGTGCTACGTCTACCCACATAGTTAGTCCTACTGCCACAAAGGCCACCCAAACACCGCGTGATTGCAATGCCAAACTAATCGCTATTACCAGCATTATACCCGGAATAGACCAAACCACGGACATAAACCACAGGATTACACTGTCCACTTTCTTGCCAAAAAAACCAGCAAAGGCGCCTAGAAGTACCCCAAGGAACATGCTGATACAGACACTCACTACGCCAATCGACAAAGAGATACGGGTACCGTACAACAGCCTGGAAAGCAAGTCCCTACCTGACTTATCGGTGCCTAACCAATATCTTCTCTTCTCGATATTATCTTCTTCAAATTTGGCTAGAAGCCCTTCTTGGGTAGTAACCTTAATCTCCTCATCCAGATCTACGTACCATACTTCATCGTTCTTTTGAATCCATTTACTCCCCAAGGAATCTAGCGAATATGTACGACCTACAAATAAGGGATGGACAATGGAAATAAGATCAAACGCCTCCTCTCCTGCCCTTCCCACCGGGCGTGCAAATACACGTAATCCCTCAATTCTGTAGTCATCTATAGGTATAATGGTGTAGGGGCTCTCTTGGCCATAAAACATCCTCCCCAAAAAGGTTCTACTATTCACGTGGAGGTTCTTTCTGATTTTTAAAACCGAAGTAGTGTAGCCGGGCAGCTGTTTACTTATCTGGACAGCACCATCATTAGCATTGGGAGTTTGGTCCGGCAAAATGGAGTATCCTAATAGGGTAACAAATACCGACACAAGGATGTACACTAACCCCAAAAGAGCAGGCTTGTTATGCAGAAGCCTTTTGCGGACAAAGTGGTTAGGAGAATGATTCTTTACTCTATGAGAGACCTGCATCCTTATCAGCGACCATTATGGGCCAAAAGGCCCGCTTTAGTCGCAAGATAATGATAACGCCCAAAGTCCTCTGGAAAGTCCACCTCATCAGGCATGAGTTCCTTTCCTGGTCCCTCATAACAACGAACCCAGCCTCTATTGAGAAGGCCTCCTAAAGTATCCCGAACCGATTCAATACTCAGTCCGGATTCAGCTACTACTTCTTGGAAAGGAGTTACAAAATATAATACATTCAGCACATCAAACTCGGCGTCGGTCATTTCCATGGTTACTAATATTTTCTCCCTTTCCAGTGATAGCTCCTTTTTTGGACCAATAAGCCAATACCCACTGCATAAGCGGAATATAAAAATTGCCATATCAGAAACTCCAAAACAGGAAATTTCAATTCATAGGTTTTTGAAAAACTCCAAAGCAAAATCCCTTCAGCAAGCAGTTTGGACATCAACCCCAACCCTAATAACCCGATAGGAATGTACCCAGTACAACCTAGAATGATCCCCAACCACCAGCCTAAATGAAAACCAAAAACTAGCATAGCGGTTAGCTTAGGGGCCAATTTTTTATGCAAATTCCATTTGCTGGCCCACCGTCTGCGTTGTTC
>JBCBHI010000933.1:0-2594 GCA_038525885.1 Bacteroidota bacterium | reverse complement strand
TTTTTTGCCTGAGAATTAGGCGCTTGGAACGGATCAAGCCGAAAATCTGCATCAATCCGTATCTCCGGGGGGTGAATTACCTTTGGCAAAAAATAAGGGAAGGTCACCGTAGCAACCCTCCCTTCTAAGGAATAAAGAATGTCTTTCGAAGACCGGATTAGCGGCCCAACACGATGAAGGCGTGTACGATACCAGGTAGGTAACCGAACAGACACCATACCACGTTCCATACAGTGGGCATGCCCCAGTCAGTGTGCAAACCTACCGCTACAGGAGGAATGAAGATAGCCAAGATGTAGTAGGCAGGATTTTCAGGCTCCAAACCAGCAGCGCGAGCAACTTTTACGTCAGCTACGGCCATCTGGGCCAACTTCAGCATTTCTTTTTCGCTCAGTTGACGGATTTCGGCAGTCAAAGCCTCTTGGTTGAACTCGTCCATTTGCGAAGCAAACTCATAAACGGATTCAGCAGTCTTTTCACCCTGGGTGTTAGTTGCTGCCTGGGCCTGAATGCTTACGACAAAAGCGAAAAGCGCTACAGCAAAGAATTTGATGGATTTCATAATAATTAGGTTTGAAATTGATTTCCCTACTCTTCAGGCTTTTCGGGAGCCGCCCCGTTTTATTGAGTGGTTTCTGGCCTCCACTTTATCGGTCAAGTATTACACTTTTTCTTTTCAGCTGGGTAGTTTACCCATATGTAGGTCCAGGCAGAGGGCTTTCCATTTGTATCTCCTGCCTGTGCCACACCATAATAATATTTTTCTAGTTTACTAGGAGGTTCTTTCGGGTTGAGTATTCACACCTGTTGTTATGCGGTTAAAGGAATAAACGGTTAAACCGATAAAGACCTCTATGTATTGTGACGGCGAAATATGCAGATTCCTCTCGAAAAAATCATGCGTAATTCAGTTTTTTCCAGGAAATACTAAGAATTAGGGATGGTTGGAATCCTCTGAAAAATGGATGTTTAAACACCATAACTGGGGTACCTTAAGAGAAGGGATTATTCTTCCTTTGTCAACTGAATCAATTCCTGGGCCTTCTCCATTACCGGGTCACGTCCTTCTACCAGGTCCGTAGCGGTGGGATGGACCTCATGGTCGGGCAATACCCCTCGCCCAATGGGGTGCTGCTGGTAGCGGTAGCTCAGGTGGATGTTGGGCGAGATGCGTACCATGGTTTGGCTATGGGGTAGTTCTACCACAATGCTGATGCCGCCCGTAGGGCCTTCGAAAGTGCCTCCTGCTTCCTCGCCTATGAAAACCGCATTCGTGGTCTTCTTAATGGCTCCTGCCATGTCGGCGGCGCTGGAGAAAGTGCCCCCGTTGATAAGCACGTATACCTGGCCTTCATAGTGAGGTTCTTTCGGCGGTTGCCATTGCAGATTCCGGCTATACTCGTAGTTGTTGATCCACATGTGGTTAGACAGCCGTCGCATATACTCGTCATCATTGTTGAACACCAAGGCAGCCGTGTCCCTTTCTAAAATAATGGACTTGAGCGGCCTCCAGTCCAGATGGCTTTGCAGAATGTTCTGGTAGAGCTTGTTAGGATGGTCATACAGATAAGAGATGAGCTCCATCTCCTGGTGTTCGCTGCCCCCCTCATTCTCGCGGAGATCGATGACCAGTTGTGAGAACTGTTTTTCCTTTAACTCAGCAAAAGCGCCTTGTAACAGGGAGTCGTAGTTAGGGTCTATCTCACGATTATAGAAGGAACGGGTTAGGGTAAGGAGCGCGTAATCATCCTCCGGGAATGCCTCGAATTGGGGCGAGGGCGTTTGGTACCATCCGTCTTCCCTTTTGCCGTGGATTTCCGTCAGGGCCGCTTTCCTCTCTTCGAAAGTGATTCCTTGTTTGATGGCCTGCTTGGTCTCCCCGGTACCGTACTCCAGGTAAGTGATCTCAAATGAGGGGCTTCGGTCCACGTACAAGTAATAGTAGAGGTCGAAACCCTGGAAGCTCGTCCTAATATAGCGCTCTGCTAGCCTACGTTTTCGGGTACCAATCCAGCCGTCTGAGGGAATACCCGGGAGAATCTTAGCCAGAATATCCGCTGCAGTGTGACCATTAATGGAGAGCAGTTTTGAGCCGTTGGGTATCCGGTCTCCCGTTGTGCAATCATCAAAAAGATAGATTTCATCACCTACCAGTTTGACGTACACGGGCATGACGGGGCGGTTGGCCAGCGTCTGGCTTAGGTCACCTTGTGGAATGGTGTACAGGTGCCCACAGTTGACTTGTGCATTGAGTCGACTCACCAGACGCAGAAAATCTACCCCGCTGATGCTGTCCGTGAGGGTAGCGTAGGCGCTGTCCCATCGGTGCTCAAAAGTAGCTCGGTCCTCATATTTGTAGAGCCGCGGATGGGTATACTCCAGCGCAAACCTCAGCGTGGCTAAGTCCTCTTGGGCCTCGGCCGCGGAGAGTGCACTAGAGGTTTGGGCTGCCATAGGGAGCGAAGCCAGAAACACTACAATGTAAGCCAACAGGATAGTTCTCATCGGTGGGGTAGTTGAGGTGCCCAATTCTTGATTCGCGAATTGCGAATTAAGAATTGGGCACCTCAACTACCCCACCGATGAGAACTATC
>JBCBHI010000932.1:0-2596 GCA_038525885.1 Bacteroidota bacterium | reverse complement strand
CTCCCAAACCCAGACCCCTATGCGGCTACTACGGATGTAACCGACGGCATGTGGCACCACCTGGCGGTCACCTACCGCACGGGCGAAGCTAAGTTGTACGTGGATGGCCTACTGGAAGGGACCTACGCCACGCCTCCGGGGCAAATCAATGGGAACCCCACCAGCACCGTTTGGATGGGCATGCGCAATGACAAACCGAACGAGCGCCAGTTCAAAGGCTATTTGGACAATGTGCAAGCCTACCTACAGCCCCTGACGGCCAACCAAGTGGCAGCCTTGGCTAGTGAGGCCGCCGCCCCTCAAGGGTGTACCGCCCCGGCCAGCTCGCTGGTGGGCTACTGGCCCATGGACGATTGCTACCAAGCTAACATAACCAATACCGTAGGTGCTATGTGGACGGGTACTAAGGCAGGTGGCGTATACAACGCCGAAGGGTTTGTGAACCAGGCGGCCTACTTTGATGGAGACCAGGACCGTATTGACCTTACCGACAGTGCTTATGCCTTGGGAGGCCAGGATGGTATTAGCTACAGCCTATGGGTGTACCCTACGTTGGCTACTGGCAACCGTGAGGTTATCATTCGCCGGGTAGAGCCTGCTGGGGCCAGCGTAGGAGTATTCCTGACCAACCTAACCCCCGAAATCTATTTGGGCGGGTTGGCCGGAGCTCAGTACTACCTCGCAGATTCCACTTTACCGATTGATACGTGGTCGCACTTGGGGGTTACTTATGGTGACGGTTCTTTGCGGGTATACCGAAATGGAGATTTGATCTTAAGCCAGGACAACCTGATCGGCTCGCTCAATTTCAGCCCCAGCGGCAAGCACTTCTTGGGGGGTAATCCCAATGGCAGCCGGAGCTTCTCCGGGCGGATTGACGAAGTACGTATCTTCAACGAAGCACTCATCAGCAGTACCATGGCTACCGAAGCCACCCGAGTAAGCAGCAGCCCTGCGGCTTGCAACAACTTACCCGAGGGCATTTGGCTATTCGACGATTGTGCGTCCGCTACCGCGGTGGATTCGCTAGGCAACCATGGGGGTACGGTGGTAGGAGCCACCCGTGCTGCCGGGTACCGAGGTGCGGGTATGAGCTTTGATGGGGCCAACGACTACATCAGCCTAGGCAGCGGTGCCGGGTTGAATCTCACGGATGCCTTTACCATTAGCATGTGGGTGAATACGACGCAAACTACCCGGGGTACTTTGCTCATT
This sequence comes from Bacteroidota bacterium, assembly GCA_038525885.1. GTDB lineage: Bacteria > Bacteroidota > Bacteroidia > Cytophagales > Cyclobacteriaceae > DMST01. Next base: position 1,381 of record JBCBHI010000932.1, on the reverse strand, counting down.
AAAAATCCGCAAGGCGGAAACTTCTCCTACGCAGTGCAGCTAGACAACGGAGTGCCCTTGCTGGCACTGGGTAATGGGGTGAGCAATCCTGGGCCTTTCTCAGCGGCTACCAACGTAGCAGATGGCACCTGGAACCACCTGGCCTGGACCCTGGAGCGAGGCACCGTAACTACCTACGTGAATGGGGTAGCACAGTCTAGTACTACCGGAGTGACCGGCTCGGTATTGCCCAACCCCGGTTCTGAGGTGTGGCTAGGCTGGCGCAATAACTTCAAGCCCGGCCGGGCCTATCAGGGCCTCATGGACGAGGTGCGAATTTGGCAGAATGCCTTGGATGCTACCGAGATAGCCAATCTGGCCAGTGCTTCCCAAAACTCCACTACTTGTGCTGGCGCCCGCACTGCCTGGGAAACTGACCTGTCTACCCTAGCTCCGGTATTTGAAGTATACCCGAATCCTAACCAGGGGACTTTCACCGTGCGGGTGGCAACCGGGACATCACAGCTGCTCTCGGTTACTAATCTAGTGGGCCAGCAAGTATACCAACAGCAACTTAACCCTACATCAGCAGAACACACAGTTCAATTGGAATACCTGAAACCCGGCATTTATCTGGTTCGTCTCCAGGCCGGCGATCGCCAATACCAGAAACGCTTGGTGATTGAATAATTAGTTAATTGATAGCAACGAAAAGGCTGCTTCCATTGGGGGCAGCCTTTTATAGTTTCAGAGGAAAAAGTAAAGCTGTTGGCTAGCAGAAAAAGGTTAGTCACTTCCTTGAAACACCCGATGAAAGATGCCGAATAGGACCTCTTGGTTTAGGTGGAAACATGAGAGAAATATCCCTGCAAAACTTTCCTGAAACTGATTTGGCACATGGCGATTAAAAAAGGGCTGGCATTGACTTGCAGGGCCTGAAAAAAGGCGAAACCTTTGCGACCAAAACATGATACTTCTTCCTCCGTGGCCCTGTGTGGGGATTAAGGAGGCATATAAAATCACTTGAGCTTATGATTCGCATCCCCTTATGCATGCGCGCAACCTTGGGCTTTCTAGCCTTCTCCACTTTTGCTACGGCCCAGTCCAGTCAGGAACGCCCCAATATCATTTTCCTGATTGGTGATGGTATGGGGCTGCCTCAAATTTCGGCCGCCATGGTAAAATCAGACGCCACCCTTCATTTTGAGCGTTTCCGCCATATTGGGTTCATCAAAACCCACTCTGCTGCCCAAGAGGTAACCGATTCTGCCGCCGGAGCTACGGCATTTTCGGCCGGGGTGAAAACTTACAACGGGGCCATTGGGGTAGATGTGGACACGGCCTCCGTTTCTACCATTTTGGAAGAGCTGGAAACTGAAGGATACCGTACCGGGTTGATTTC
>JBCBHI010000931.1:0-2598 GCA_038525885.1 Bacteroidota bacterium | reverse complement strand
CGCCGCTGTATGCGGGCATCCAGGGTGGTGCGAATGCGTTGCCCGGCCTGGCCTTCCTGTATGCAGCGGGTGAGCAAACTGGGGGCGTCTTGGGGCAATCAGGTGTTCAATGCCGCAGCGCTCATCCTGGATACGGAAACAGGGGCCACTCTGGCCTACGTAGGCAATGCCGATATGCAAGACGCCCATCTGCATGGGGGCAAGGTGGATATTATACCCGCCCCACGTAGCACCGGCAGCATTCTTAAACCTTTCCTGTACGCGGGTATGCTGCATGAGGGCTCCCTCCTGCCCAACATGCTACTACCGGATGTACCCACCGTCATGCAGGGGTTTGCACCCCAAAACTTCAATCGCCAGTTTGACGGAGCCGTCCCTGCGCGCCGGGCCCTGGCACGGTCTCTCAACGTACCTTCCGTCCATATGCTGCGAGACTACGGCATTCCCAATTTCCATCAGCTACTGCAGCAGGCCGGGCTGTCCACCCTTACCCAAGCCCCAATGCACTACGGGCTATCGCTTATTCTGGGCGGGGCAGAGGGCTCCCTTTGGGACATCACCGGCACCTATGCCTCTATGGCCCGTACCCTCCAGCATTACTTTGATTTCCCCGTACCCAATCGGTACTACCCCGGCGATTGGCGTGCTCCTTTTTTCCTACAAGGGTTTACCCCAAACGCTTCCACCCGCGAGGACCGACGCCCCGATGGCTTACTAGATGCCGGAGCGCTGTACTTAACCTTTCAGGCCATGGTAGAGGTGTATCGGCCAGACGAAGAGGCCAATTGGCAGCGGTTTAGCAGTAGTAGGCGTATAGCCTGGAAAACGGGCACTAGCTATGGCTTTCGCGACGCATGGGCCGTGGGAGTTACCCCAGAGTATGTGGTAGGCGTATGGGCTGGCAATGCCGATGGGGAAGGTCGTCCTGGCTTGGTAGGCATCTCCGCTGCAGGGCCTCTCCTTTTCGATCTGTACGATCTGTTGCCCACCACCACCTGGTTCGAAGCTCCCCAAAGCAACCTGATAGCCATGCCCGTTTGTGCGGAGAGCGGCCATCGCAACAGCCCCATCTGCCCACGAGTAGATACCGTGCTGGTACCCCCAACCGCGACTCGCTCAGAGGCTTGCCCGTACCACCAAGTGATTCATTTGGATTCTACCCGCCAGTACAGGGTCCACAGTGACTGCCAGCCCGTAAGCCAAATGGTACACCAGCCCTGGTTCACCCTTCCTCCTTCTATGGAGTGGTATTACAAGACGAAAAGCCAAACCTACCAGCTGCTTCCTCCCTGGCGGTCCGACTGCGAGGACAACCCTGCGGTGATTCAAGCTTCTATGGAGATCATTTACCCCAAGGATGACGCCGCGTTGTTCATACCCACCGAGCTAGACGGCCAACCAGGCCGGGTGGTATTTGAAGTAGCCCACCGCCGCCCGCGCACGGAAATTCATTGGCACCTCAATGATACCTACCTCGGCACCACTCGTAGCAACCACTCCCTGGAACTCAACCCCAATGAGGGATTTCATGAGCTAACCCTGGTAGACGAAAATGGTGAGTTGCTTACGTACAGATTTGAGGTATTGAGCAAGAGGAATGATTAGTTATTAGTTATTAGTTATTAGTTATTAGTTATTAGTTATTTAAAAAATTACACATGTTTAACTAATCTCACTTCGGAGAGGAATTAGGAAGGGACAAGGACTAGGATTTCTTTAGTTCATTGTCTCATCAGCTCATCCCATTGTCACCTTTCCGCATTAGCACATTAACCCAATTCCGAATTAGCACATTCAAAAATTTCCGCATTAACTCATTGTCATATTGGGCTACCAAGGGTTAGCTTTGAGCCAAGCGTAAACTCTATGCCTCAAACTCCTGACGTAGTCCTCAAAGAACTGAAAGAAGGCATCTTTCATCCGGTGTATTTCCTGCAAGGGGAAGAGCCCTATTACCTTGATCAGATTACCGACTACATTGAGGAACATGCCCTGCAAGAGCATGAGAAAGGGTTTAACCAGATGGTCCTCTACGGTAAGGATGTGGCCATGAATGTAGTCATTACTAATGCCCGCCGTTTTCCTATGATGGCCCAACGGCAAGTGGTAATTGTGCGCGAAGCGCAGGAGATTCAGGATTTGGGTAAGGAGGCCGGGCAAAAGCTATTGTTAGATTATCTGCAGAACCCTTCTACCTCCACCATTCTGGTGCTGGCTCATAAGCACAAGTCTCTTGACAGCCGTAAAAAGCTGGCCAAAGAGCTCAACAGTAAGGCCACACTAGTTACCACCAAGAAGCTGTACGACAACCAGGTACCCGCCTGGATTGGTGACTATGTAAAGGGCAAAGGGCATACCATACAGCCTAAAGCCCTACAAATGCTGGCTGACTACATTGGTACCAACCTGGAACGTCTGTCGAATGAGATCGATAAGATCTTGATCAACTTTGAAGGGGCCGTGGAGATTGATCCGGCGATGGTACAGAAGTACGTAGGGATCAGCAAGGAGTACAATGTCTTCGAGCTGCAAAAGGCCATTGCCGTGCGGGATGTAATTAAGGCCAATCGCATTGTGCACTACTTTGCCCAAAACCCT
>JBCBHI010000930.1:0-2599 GCA_038525885.1 Bacteroidota bacterium | reverse complement strand
CAAAAAAGTCTAATTTTTCATCAAATTAGACTTTTTTGCTTTGGTGGGGGTGGGGTATTTTGAATAGAAACTTGTCTCTAGGTCAAACATAAACACAGGGGATAACCAATTCCTTCATTAATAATTTACTGACTGACCTATGGCAAATAGCTTAGAAATTCTGGACGAGTCGATTGCAGACGGATTGAAAAAAGGACTAGTTCACAACTACACCGATGATACTCATTTTGAAGCCAATGGCTCGGTAACTATCTCAGGCCAAACTCTCTTCAACTTTGGGTCTTGCAGTTATCTAGGTCTGGAAAATAATCAGCTACTCAAAGAGGGTGTGGTAGATGCTGTGACCCGGTATGGTACCCAGTTTTCATCTTCCCGTACCTATCTCTCTATGGGGCTATACAAGGAGTTGGAAAATTCCCTAGGGCAGATATTCCAAAAGCCCTTATTGGTTTCGGCTAGTACTACCCTGGGCCATTTGGCGGCTATTCCGGTAGTGGTGGGCGAGAACGACGCGGTGGTGCTGGATATGCAGGTGCACTCGAGCATCCAGATGACCGTACAGCAACTGAAAGCGCGCAAGGTGCCCATCTATGTGATTAAGCACAATTGCATGGAATCGCTGGAGCGAAAAATCCAGGACCTGAGCGGTAAGCATGATAAGGTTTGGTATTTCGCGGATGGCGTTTACTCTATGTATGGAGACTTTGCCCCCTTCGGGGAGTTGGAGCGCTTACTCAAACAATACAAGAAATTTCACTTGTACATAGACGATGCTCATGGCATGAGCTGGACGGGCAAGCACGGCTGCGGTGTAGTACGGCAACATATGGGGCACCCAGATAAGATGGTGTTGGCGGTTTCTTTAAATAAAGCCTTTGCCTCAGCTGGGGGGTGTATCGTATTTCCTAATGAAGAGATGTGGTCTACGGTGCGGAATTGTGGGGCTACCTACATCTTTTGCGGCCCTATACAGCCGCCCATGCTAGGGGCCGCTTGTGCCTCGGCGAAGTACCACCTGTCCGAGGAATTCCATGAGGAGCAGGCTCACTGTCAGTACTTGGTGGACTATACCAACCGCCGACTGGCGGAACTACAGTTGCCGCAGTTTCAGGTGACGGATAGTCCCTTATTCTTTATACCCGTGGGGCTGCCCAAGATTACTAAAGCTATTCTCAAAAAGCTCAAGGAAGACGGCTTTTACCTCAATGCAGCGTCCTTCCCGGCGGTGCCGATGAAAAAGAGCGGGATCCGGTTTATGGTGAACAACCGGCTGGGCACGGCAGAGATCGAGGCCATGCTGTTGCGCTTGCAGCGACACTATATCAATACGCTGGTAGAGATGGGTAGTAGCTGCTCGGAGGTAGCTCAGTCCTTTCAAATACCCCAATTCCATCTGGAGCCTGATGTAGCCCAAAGAGAAGCTGAAGCGACCGAACTGCAAGTGAGTATGTACCGGAGCATAACAGAGCTGTGCCCCAAGGAGTGGGACGGTACGTATGGTGGTGAAGGCAATCTGGGCTATGAAAACCTTCGCTTGTTGGAGCAAACGTTTACCAACCAGGAGTTGCCTGAGAACAATTGGGAGTTTTATTACCTCACCGTAAAGGACGCACAGGACCGAACGGTACTGAAGACTTTCTTCACGGTAGCACTCACGAAGGATGATATGTTTCATTCCGCGCACATCTCCGAGAAGGTGGAGCGTGAGCGGGTAGATGAGCCCTATTTCCTTACCTCACGGAGTGTGATCACGGGATCGCTAATAACTAAAGGGCATCATGTGTATCTGGACCGTAAGCACGCCTACTGGAAAACGGCCCTGCGGCTGCTGATGGAACAGATAGAGCAGGTGCAGGAAGCCACTGAGGCTACCCAGATCATGTTCCGGGATTTCTTGGGTGAACAAGACGAGGAGTTCAAGGCGGCTATGCAGGAGCTAGGACTATTCCCTTATGCCTTGCCCGACAATTTTGTGGTGAACGGCCTGAATTGGAACAACACGGATGAGTACTTGGCAGGGTTGAACAGTAAGTACCGGTACAACGTGCGGAAGGAGATCCTGAAGCATGAGCATAAGTTCATTGTGGAGGCAGAAAAGCCAATGGATGAGGCTACCATTAGAAGCTACTATGACTTGTATGGCCAGGTGTTTGATCAGGCATTGGATTTGAACGTGTTCAAATTGCCTTTTGAGTACTTCAAGGCTATGTGTGAGCACCCGGACTATGACGTGTTGCAGCTATACCTGAAGCCGGAGTACGCCGAAGGGGAGGAGGGAATAGAAGCCAAGCCGATGCTGGTAGGCGTGATGTTTAGTTACAAAAATGCCGAGACGTACAATGCCCTGCTAGTCGGGTTAGACTACCGCTACGTCCGCAGCCACAATACCTACAAGCAGATTTTGTATCAGACGTTGGTGAGGGCACGGCAGCTGGATTGCAAAAACCTGGATTTGGCTTATACCGCAGAATTGGAAAAGAAGAAGCTGGGAGCACGGCCGGAGCAGGTATACGCCTATATGCAAGTAACCGAGCACGACCAGATGGCGGTGTTGGAGACGCTCTAGAAAGTGAGAATACCGAAAACAGAATCCAGAAGT
>JBCBHI010000929.1:0-2607 GCA_038525885.1 Bacteroidota bacterium | reverse complement strand
ATGGGACTGATAGCGTAACTAAGCTGGGAGGCATTGGCCGCGCCGTAGTTTTGGGTGGTAAGGAAATAAGCCCCGGTACGTGCCGTAAAGAAAGCCTCGTCCGCATACGTCCAGCTAGAGTTGGTTCCATGAAAAGTGAAGCCGGACCGGGTTTCAAAGCCATTTACATAAGGGAAATTGGACACCTGGGCTGAAGAAAAGCTTATCACTCCCAGGGTGAGTAGTAAGGTAAGGTATCGCATACGCGGCGGTAGTGCTTGTTGAGTTAAGAGTTTTCGTGGAGTAAAAATGGGCAAGAGATATTACAATGAATACAAGAGTTCTGGCTTTTCGACGAAAAAAAACCGCCCCAGCAGTATGCCGAGGCGGTTGGAAAAAAGTAAGGTTCAGTAACTAGGGAAAAAGGGCTTACTGGATTTTTTCCAGTAGCATTTCGTTGTTGGCTACGTAGCCAAAATCGTTAGGTGCAGCAGCAGCCATTTCTTTAGACTTCATGGCAGCCTCTTTGGCCATTTGCTTGTCACCCAATTCCAAGTAGATTTTAGCCTGGGTATGTACATACCAGAAGGCTTCGGGACGCAATTCAATGGCTTTAGTGATCCAGTCCATAGCTTGCTCCAGGTCTTCTCCGTTGTTCAGGTAGAAGGTAGCTGCATTAGCAAGGTCACCAGAAGAAGGACCGGCTAGGGTACGCTCAATAGAGGCCATTACCTGGTCCTTGTAGCTTACCTCCAAAGGAATGTTAACTCCTGTGTTGTCCCACATCAGTGAGATAGAAGCTTTGTTGTCCATGAAGCTATGCACGTCAATGGTGAACGTCTCATACTTCATAGGGAGCTCCATGCTTTTCACTACAAAACGAGCCAGATCTTCGCTCTCGTCGTAGTTACCTACACCCCAGTGAGTCAGGTTTTTGTGTACCACAATGGTCCACTCATTTTCGCCAGGGATGGTGTACAAAGCGTACTTGCCAGCAGGAATTTCTTCACCGCCCAGCATTACGTTGTCACTAAAAGTGATTTTGGTAGAAGCATTAGCTCCAGTCCGCCACATAGCACCGTAGGGTACCAACTTGCCCATTCCTTCACGACCGCGCAAGCTGGGACGTGAGTACTCAATGGTCACTTCGGTAAGGCCTACCGTCTGGGTAAGGGTAGCGCTAGGGCTAGGTTGTGGGGTAACAATTTGGGCGTGAGCACCCAACGTGCATACAGCTACAAGCGCTGCCAGTAGTACTAGGTTTTTCATGAACTTCGTTGGATTCGTTTAACGATGGCGAATTTAGATAAACTTTCCTGTGGTACCTTTACCTTAATGTCTTTTTCATGTCGCAACATCTACTTTCATGTTCAACGAGGAGAATTATCGCAATATCCTTGAGGAGGTTATTCCCTTCCATAAGCTGTTGGGCACGCAACTTCAAGACATTCGAGAGGGCTACGCTGCCATCCTGATTCCCTTCCGGCCAGACCTGGTAGGCGACCCACGGACCCAACGTATACACGGTGGCGTCACTAGTTTTGCTATGGATGCAGCAGGCGGAGCTGCGGGAATCACCACGCTAAGCAACTCCCACGACCTGATTTCCACCATCGACATACGGGTAGACTACCTGGCTCCGGGTAAGCCAGAGGATATATTAGCGGAAGGTTTTATCGTGAAAAGCGGGGGCAGTGTCCTTTTTACCCGAATGACGGCCCGCCATCCAGGTAGTGAGGAACTTATTGCCGAAGGGCGAGGTGTTTACCGAGTAAAACGTACAGCCTCATGACGAAACTATCTGCGGACTATTACCGCCAAACTGATGTGGTGGCTCTGGCTAAGAACTTGCTGGGCAAGCATCTGGTCACGGACCTTGATGGTATCCGCACCGTGGGCAAAATAGTGGAAACTGAGGCCTATAGTGGCTCTTGCGACAAAGCATGCCATGCATGGCTATACAAAAGAACGGAACGTACACAGATTTTCTTTGAGCCTGGCGGTCTGGCCTATGTGTACCTTTGTTATGGCATTCATCACTTGTTTAACATCGTAACCAACGTAGCCGACGAACCAGATGCTATTCTGATCCGGGCAGTGGAACCCTTGGAAGGTGAAAGTGACATGCTACTTCGGCGTAAAATGCACCGAATGGAGCATCGGCTAACCGCAGGCCCGGGTTCCGCAGCCAAGGCGCTGGGCATCACCAAGCAGCTAAATGGTACGGACCTCACAGGGAATACGATATGGCTAGAGGATCACAACCTTTCGGTCCCCGAAACGCAAATTCTCGCATCCCCCAGAGTGGGGATTGATTATGCAGAAGAAGACGCCCTCCTACCCTGGCGATTCCGAATCAAGGACAATCCTTGGACGAGCAAAGCGAAATGAGACCGCTACGCTGTTAGATGCTAGATCGCTGCGCTGTTAGATAAAAGAATCAGTAATCGCGAAATAATAAGGTGTTACCCAATTCAAACCTCATAATTAATAACTCATAACTCTATTATGAATCGTTTCATCACCAATCTCATTTGCACGGATTTGGAGGCCAGCAAGGCCTTTTACGCCGGCTTGTTTGGCTTCGAAGTGGTATTCGACAGCGACTGGTTTATCAACTTGAAGGCA
>JBCBHI010000928.1:0-2616 GCA_038525885.1 Bacteroidota bacterium | reverse complement strand
CTGTATTTGCGCGCCTCCCAGTTGAGGTCATTGAGGTCAATCTTGCCCGTACGGTGCCCTACGCTGGATACGTTGACCACCCGGGAATCGGGAGTAGCCTTGAGTAGCGGCATCAGTTGCCCGGTAAGGGCAAAGTGGCCCATGTGGTTGGTGCCTATTTGCATCTCAAATCCGTCCGCAGTTTTGCCGTAGGGGCACATCATCACCCCGGCATTATTTACTAGTACGTCCAGGCGGTCAAAGTCCCGGGCCATGCCTTCTGCAAAGGCTTCTATCGAACTCAGGTTAGACAGATCCAACGTGCGGACTTCTACCTCTGCCTTGGGGTATTCCAGTAAGAATTCGGTGAGGGCTGCCTGGCCTTTATCCTGATTGCGCACGGCCAGAATCACGTGTGCGTTTTTGCCCACGAGTACCCGGGCCGTTTCTTTCCCTATACCGCTGGTGGCTCCGGTCACGATCATTACTCTGCCGGTTTGATCACCTACTAGTTCTGGGGTCCATTTTTCTCTTGCCATATCTGTGAATGTCTTGGGGTTTTACATCGAGTATATGACAAAGGTAGGCGGAGCCTAACGGGGGAAATGACACAAATCCCGGAAGGGCGCACACATATTACGGAATACTGAGGTAAGCATAGAGAAATGCTGTCCGCGCTTTGTGTGGTTCTATGATAGGGGTGGAGGAGAGGGTGCAACTGTACTACACCCCCAAGCGCTGGATGGCCAAGGATTCACGATGAATCTCTTTGAACAGGTCCCGTACAAATTGTTCACTAAGGGCAAGGTTTTTCCCCTGTTGGATGCGGTTATTTAATACCTCCTGCCATCGGTCCGATTGCAATATAGGCCAGCCTTTTGCTTGTTTGATCGCTCCTAACTCCTTTGCCAGTGCGGCTCTGCGTGCCAGCAGTTGCAAAAGCTCGGTGTCTAAGGCATCAATCTCATGGCGCTGGCGTTGTAAAGAGGCTTGTTTAGTATCCGGTATGCGCCAGTCCAGCTCTTCTATTACTTGCCAGAAATCTTCTGGGGTGAGTTGCTGCTTGGCGTCACTCAGGGCTTCGCCAGGATTAGGGTGCACCTCTACCATCAGGCCGTCCATGGCTTGCCAGGCCGTCTGCTGAGCTAGCTCAGCAATCAGGGATCGTTTTCCAGCAATATGGCTGGGATCTGAGATCATGGGTATCCCTGGAAAACGGGCCTGCATCGCTTCAGGAATTTCCCACAGGGGGGCATTGCGGAATTGGCTTTTGGTATTGACAGAGAATCCGCGGTGGATATTCACGATATCTTTCACCCCACACTGGGTAAGTCGCTCAATGGCCCCAGCCCACAAGCCTACTTGCGGATTGATGGGGTTTTTCACCATCACAGGAATGTCTACCCCCCGCAAGGCTTCGGCAAGCTCTTGTACATAAAAGGGGTTCACGGTGGTACGCGCGCCTAACCAGACTACATCTACGTTGTGCGCTAAACACAAGTCTATGTGCTTGGGCATGGCTACTTCTACGCCCATGGGGAGCCCCGTAGCGGCTTTGGCCGCGGCCAACCAGGGCAAGGCTTTAGGTCCGTACCCTTCAAAATTGCCGGGTGAGGTACGCGGTTTCCATATACCCGCTCTGAAGAGGTGCACACCGCCTTTCTTTTTCAAGGCCAGGGCGGTTTCCATCACTTGATCTGCAGACTCTGCACTACAAGGGCCGGCTACTACAAACGGTTCGGAGCGGTCGGTCCAGATGGTGGTTAAGGCTCCAGTGGTAAGGGTGGTTGTTAATTCCATTTCAAAGAAAATTTGGGCTAAAGTGTAGGGGGGTGGGACAGAAGCGGCGGTTTTATGTAGCCGCCGCAGGAATAAGTGGTGTTTCGGCAGGGAGTTCGGCTAGCAGCTCATCCGTGAGCGCAATACGCGCGTACCCACTACCTAGTGCTGTCATAGTAGCCACATGTACGTGTATTGCGGGTGTCGTAACCCCGTAGGCCGTTAGGCTGCGGGTAGCACAGGCATCATATACTACCGTACAGGTATACCCTAAGTCACTAGCAGCTCTGGTGGTAGAACTTACTTGTAGATGGCTCATGGCTCCACAGATAATAAGATCTGTTGCCGCAAGGCTATCGAGCACACTCTTCAAACCCGTTTCACTAAAGCCGTTGGGAAAGGTATGGGTTATTACTACTTCGTTTTTTTGGTTCGTGATCCAGGGACTTAGTTGGGCTCCTTCTGTTTCGGGTGCCAGATAAGGGGCATTTTCGCGAGTATCTTCTTGCCTTAGGTACACCACGGGCATTTCCTGGTCGCGAAATGCACGCAGTAGCCTGGCCGCCTGCGGTGCCACTAGCTCACTCCCTTCCAGAGGGAATTTACCCCCTGAAAAGAAGTCGTTCTGTAAGTCTATGATCAACAAAGCAGTCGTTGATGTGGCAGGATTTTCAGCTTTCTCCATCATTTCGTTGACTTTTCATAGGTTGTACAGACAAGGAAGGCGTTACGTCCCCATTCAAATTCATGGGCCCAAAGGTTCCCCAGGGTGAATCCACTTCCATTACAAATTGGTATTTGTACTCTCCTGGGGTTAAATCAGGAATCACCATGCCAGCCCAGTAATAAAAAGCGGGG
>JBCBHI010000927.1:0-2622 GCA_038525885.1 Bacteroidota bacterium | reverse complement strand
AACAGGGTTTGGAAGGCAAAGCGGATGTCCTCATGAAACTCCGTGGGCGGGGGGATGTCCAGGTTGTTGGTTACAATGGCACTTTGCTGCTCTTTGATGTAGTCTATCTCGTCCGTAAACCAACGGAAGGCGTGCATAAAATCCCGTTGGTCACCCCATACCGTGCTGTAGGACTCTACGGAGTCTTTGAGGGGTAAAATCACGTCGTTCCAGGCGGTAGTTCTGAAGTCCTCCGAATTGAAATTGGGACTGCCCAGGTAGGTGTGGGTCCGCTCCACCTCCAGAATGATTTGCTGAATAAGAATGATGGTAGGGTCGATGGCGCTCAGGACGTAATCCCGTTCTGAGGATAGCTTTTTCCACTGTTGGTGATTGAATAGCACCACACCTGCGGAAATAAAGGCCAACATCATGAACCCCCCCGTAAGTCTACCCTGAATCGTGTGCAGGTCGATTCGGAAGTAATATCTAACGCGAGACCAAAATTTGCGGAGCATAAGAATATTCAGTTGGAAAAGGTATAGACATCACAAGATAGGAAAATGTGGAAATACCGCATGCCCAATTGGTCGATGATGGGTATCAATCCAGTACGGAGGCCCGGAGTAGTCGGTCATTGATGGCTTTTCCCAGCCCGGTATCGGGCACGCGTTGGGCCAGAATGATCTGTACTGGCAGTTGGTCTAGCTGGCGCAGGGCACCAAAAAGGTTTCTGGCGGCTTCGTCCAGGCTGCCTGAGGGGCTCAGGACTCTTTGGTTTTCTTCAGGAACCCGATCGTCTTTCTCCTGAAAGGCCAGAATCCCGATCTGCCCAGGGGCGTAGGTTTGGAGAGTCTCATCGGGGTCCTGTAGCCGTAAGGGTACTTTGGGGGCATAGTGGCTTTTGAGCATGCCGGGGGCTGCGGGGTTGGAGCTGCTGTGTGGTTTCACCTGCAGGCTTTGCCCAGCGGCGGCTTCCAGATCGGACAGGGAAAGACCACCCAACCGGAAGGCGGTCAACTGCCCGTTTTCAAGGCCTACTATGGTGGATTCCAGTCCTACCTGGGAGGGGCCACCGTCCAGGATGTAGGGCACTTGGTCACCCAGCTGGTCATCTACGTGCGAGGCCATGGTAGGGCTGATGTACCCGAAGGGATTGGCACTGGGCGCGGCCAGGGGGTAGTCCAGGACCGAAAGTAGCTCTTGGGTGAGGGGGTGCCGTGGCATGCGTACGGCTACGTGGGGCAGGCCAGAGGTGACCAGATCCGGAATGATGGGTTTGCGGGGTAGCAGCAACGTAAGCGGGCCAGGCCAGAAGGCACGGGCGAGCCGTTCCAGGGGAGCGGGGAATTCCTCTACCAGGTCCTTTAGATGATCCCAATGAAAAACATGAATAATTAGAGGATCGAACGAGGGGCGGTTTTTCACTTTGAATATCCGCAATATGGCCTCAGGATTAATGGCGTTACCGGCCAGTCCGTACACGGTTTCTGTAGGGATACCAATGACTTCTCCGGCGTCCAGCCAGCGTTTGGCTTCCTGTAAATCTGTTCCAATATGCGCCATGAGGGTGCAAATTGGGATCAATTTTTTTAAGAGAAAAGGATATCTATCTTTAGCTAAACACTAACTAACCGTATAACCTCTGGTCTTATGAACCGAAAAACGCGCAACCTTCTTCGCATTATTGCGATTGTGATTGTGGGCATTTGCACGCTTATGAAGTTGGACATTGTTGAGATTCCTGCATTGAGTCCTCACGTATTTTGGCTAATGCTGATTAGCTTCGTTACTGTGCTGTTGGTCTCCAAGTAGCCAGTATTGGTCGAATTCCCAAGGAGGTTATCCCTCTTTGGGAGTATATAGTAACAAAGAAGGAAGCTTATGTACGAATATTTTGCTGACGACGAGCTCTCACGGGAGATGAGGGTTTTGTTAGAAGAGATGAATTCTCTTATGGACCTACTTAACCGGAACTTACAGGAAATCGACCGCAAGCTAGCCTCCATGGTATTTGTACCAGAGCCGGTACCCGGTCACGACGTGTATCTTTCTCCAGAATTGGAGCTTGTGGATTATCTGGAACAGATGAATTGATTGGAATTAGTTGCGGGAGGGTTTTTCAGGTAGTATTTTAGCCTCAATTAAATTGTTTCACCTCTCTGCTTGCACAGAGTCTTGCCCATCGGTCCCGATGGGCTTTTTGTTGTCATGGAATCTCCTCCGGTTGCGGCTCCCATAGGAATCTTTGATAGCGGTATCGGTGGTCTCACCGTAGCCCACCAAGTGCAGCTGGCTTTGCCTCAGGAGTCACTGATTTATTTTGGCGATACCGCCCACATGCCCTATGGGGACAAGTCGCAGGTTACCATTCAGTCTTATTCTATCAAAATTGCTCATGCCTTGCTAGACAAGGGGTGTAAGGTGATTCTCATCGCCTGCAACTCGGCCTCGGCTGCGGCCTATGATTTGGTGCGGGAGTACGTAGGCAGCCGCGCCAGGGTATACAACGTGATAGACCCGGTAGTACAGTATGCGGCCACGCATCACAGGGGAGAGCAGGTGGGGCTGATTGGCACCAAGCAAACCATAAGCTCAGGCGTGTTTTCTACAAAGTTTGCCCGCGAGGCTTCTTCCATTGCG
>JBCBHI010000926.1:0-2628 GCA_038525885.1 Bacteroidota bacterium | reverse complement strand
GTCCAGGGTAAAGTCAAAAGGCTCTCCTTCCAGGCGTTCTAACACCCAGTCTAGGCGAGCCATGGCTAGCTCACGATACCGGTTGAAGACAGTATAGGCAAAATCAAGATCGCCACTAGGAATAGACTCGTCTAATGACAGTCGATAGTCTGCAAACCTATCCACGTCGGATTGCAGGAAATAAAACTTACCTGGGTCTATTCGCTGCAAATACCGATCATAAATGGCACCGGACAGAGAATCGTTGACGGGGATTTCTTTCTTTTCGTAATGGATATTGGTAAGGACTGAATATACTATTTGGGCCTCTTGTTGGTACTTAGATTCAGGAGCCAGAATGGTATCATTAGCCAAACGCTCTCCATGCACCCGTGGCGGAATGATCAACGCCAGGTTGCCAATTAGCACCACTAGAAGGGCAATCCCAATCAATCGCTTCATGCTTTTTCTGGATTTTTTTACTAGAGAATAGAATTCAATATAATCAGTATAATCGTATAGAACCGCCGAAAGGTTCGGGTATTTGTGTGCAAATGCCTTGCCAGGGACCAGTGGAGTCAAAAGCCTTTGTAAGGTTTTGTAAAAACAAGCATCATTTCACCCTTTCCTTGGTCACCAAGTCTGTACTTCCGTCTACTATTTCTCATCCTTTGTGATATCTTTCTCCCACCAAAAAAGAACCCATATTTAGAATTCTTACCATGAAAGTATCTTATCTCCTAATCCTCTTAGCAGGGTTGGGCCTTTTGGCTATGGCCTCTTGCGAGAGCACAGAGGTCGGCCGCTACACCTGGGAGCAACTCGACTCACTATACTACCAAGCTCCCAGTGCTGATTCTACTCAGTGGGCCTTGTTTACCGATGAGCTAAAGCTACTGGCTCAGCAACGCATGCAGGCTTACCAGGAAGCAAAGGACAGACCTGATTCTACCGAAAACTCGCTGGATTCACTATTTGCACTCTCCAACTTCCACAGCACCCAACTTCGGCTAGCCTTGGTGGCAGGGGATTACCCACATACGGAAGCTAAGTTTGAAGAAGTTCGGCAGTTTGGGCAGGAGGTTTTGACTACTCCCTGGGGTGGTTCCGAGGTATTCGTGCATGCGTGTTTCGCCCAGGCACTACAAGATACCGCAGCGCAAGCAGGTTCGCTGGAAGAGGCTTTTGGGAAACGCCTGCACGAAATGGCAGAAAATTGCTCTTACACTGAGCGTTTGGGCTTGTTCCGTTATCTAGGAACGGGCCAAAACAATGCGCTTTCTGACTGGCATGAGGAATTAACCAAACTAGACAGTTTGGACTCACTGGCAGGGCACCAAGTGGATGACTTGCTCACTGCCTACATCGATCATACCATCTACGTGGGCATGCAAGATGCCTACTCTACCCTGGAAGAAACCTACAAGGAAGAGCATTACGTAGTATATGACTCGCTCAAAATACCGATGAGTGATGGCACCCTGCTAGATGGGTACGTGGTATTGCCTAAGGATAGCGGGCCACTGCCTACCATCCTTTATGCCAATCCGTACGTGCGGAGTATGAATCCGAGTGGCTATGGCTTTTATGGAGCGGACCACAATTTCGCCACTATTACGGTACATCCGCGTGGAGTCCGATTGAGCGAAGGCACCTTTGCTCCATTTGAGCGAGAAGCAGAGGACATTCCGCAAATCATCGATTGGATCATTCAGCAGCCATGGAGTGACGGGCAGGTGGCCATGTCTGGTGGGTCTTACTTAGGCTTTTCTCAATGGGCAGCCCTCAAAAATCACCATCCGGCACTCAAAACCATTGTGCCGCAGGTATCCGTAGGCATCGGGATTGACTTCCCTTATCATAACCGGGTTATGATGAACTATGCCTTGCAGTGGATCAACTATGTAACCAATAGCAACCTAAGCGACGGGGCTGATTTTGGTAACTATGTGCATTGGGATAGCATCAATACCGAATGGTACACCAACGGAGCGTCGTTTCGCAGTTTAGATACCCTAGACGGTACCCCTGACTCCATTTTTCAGCGCTGGCTGGATCACCCAGATTTTGACGATTACTGGCAGGATATGCGAGTGGCTACCCCAGAAGAGTTTGCCAGCATCAACATCCCTATTCTAACTACTACCGGTTTCTTTGATGCAGACCAACTAGGCGCCCTTCATTATTATAATATGCACCAGGAATATGGTAATCCTGAGGTACTAAAAAATCACTATCTGGTGATAGGCCCATACGATCATGGCGGCGGACAGGGTATGCAGCGCTATGGCCATGTGTATGGGTACTTACTGCCCCGGGAGGCCATCACGGATATAACCTCCTTGGTGTATGACTGGTGCAACTACGTGATGCGAGACGGCCCAAAACCGGAGATCCTGAAGGACCGGGTGAATCATTACATTATGGAGCAGGGTTGGCAGCATTTACCCTCCGTGGCGGCCATTTCGGACTCACTCACGCTTTACCCGGTAGGCAATGGGAAGGATTCTAATAGCTGGCTACTCCCTACAGCAAGCAACGGCACCGCTCTACTTACTGAAGATTTCTCCCTGGACTCATTGGATGATTTTGGGCTATACCCTTTGGCAAAGCCTGCTGAGCTTTTGGAAGATTTTCGCAGTGAAGGAC
>JBCBHI010000925.1:0-2632 GCA_038525885.1 Bacteroidota bacterium | reverse complement strand
CTCGGGGAAGATCACCACCTTCACCGCCATGCCCTCGCTCAGTATCATGTCTACCCCACGCAGGGAGGCCTTGATACCCGCCGAGTCGCCGTCGTACAGTACCGTGATGTTTTTGGTGAAACGCTTCACCAGCTTTATCTGCTCCACCGTGAGCGAGGTGCCCGAGCTAGCCACTACGTTGGCTATGCCCGCCATGTGCAGGCTCACCACATCCGTATAGCCCTCTACCAGATAGCAGTTGTCCTGATTGCGTATGGTCTGTTTGGCCTGGCTTATGCCATACAGTACCTCACTTTTGTGGTACAGCTCCGTCTCTGGGCTGTTCAGGTACTTAGGGCTGTTTTTATCCTTTTTGAGAATCCTTGCCCCAAAGGCAATAGGTTTGCCCGCCACATTGTGGATGGGGAAAATCACCCGGCCCCGGAACCGGTCGTACTCCTTGCCCCCTTCCTTGCGGATCAGCAGCCCCGCCTTCTCCAGCATGTCGTCGCTGTAGCCCATCTTGCGGGCTGCCTCCGTCAGGGGCGTCCAGCTATCCGGGGCATAGCCCAGGCCAAAATTCTTGATTACCGGTTCGGTAAACCCCCGTTCCTTGAAATAGCTCAGCCCAATACTCTTACCCTCCTGGGTTTCCCACAGCGTTTCGGCATACCATTCCTGAGCAAACTTGAGCACTATCTGCAGGCTTTCCCGCTCATTCTGAGCCACAATTTGCTCCGGCGTTTGCTCCTCTTCCTCTATCGGTATACCGTATTTATTGGCCAGTTGCCGTATGGCCTCCGGGTAGGTCATGCCCTCATAGTCCATCACAAACTTGATGGCATCGCCCGCTTGGCCGCAGCCAAAGCACTTGTATAGGCCCTTGTTGGGAGCTACCGAAAAGGAAGGCGTTTTCTCGTCGTGGAAGGGGCAGCAGGCCCACAAGTTTTGCCCCTTTTTCTTCAGCGACACATAGTCCCCTACCACCTCATCTATCTCAATGCGGGCTTTTACGGCTTCTATGGTTTCTGGGGCAATGGACATATAGAGAAGAAAATGTGTAAGATAACCACTTTTGGGTCTGGGCGGGTTCCTTTACCATCGGAATCCTACCCAAGTCAAAAATATAATAAGCTATGGGGGCGCCCCACCTTTGCTGAATGGCTTTGGGCCTTGCCCTCCAGCCCTCAGCAAAGGTAGGTCGGGCTGTCACTACTCGCTACCTAGGCCAAACCCCACATTCCAACCCTGAAAGGGTCACGCATGAATCGCTGGACCTTTAGTTGCTCGGGTGAGGTTAGCGCAGTACGTAACTGATTTTGAGACCCTTTCAGGGTTAGACCCGCCCCGTAGGTGAGACAAAAGCCGTTCCATCCCTCGCCCAAAAGGCGAGTACCCCTACCCATCGGGAACTTGGGTAGGTAGCGGTTTATTGCTCCAGGACTGCGACCTCTTTGGCAAAGTAGGTCAGGATGCTGGTGGCCCCGGCGCGGCGGATGCTCAGCAGGCTTTCCAGCATAGTGGCTTCGCCATCTAGCCAACCCTTTTGGGCGGCCGCCTTCACCATGGCGTACTCGCCGCTTACGTTGTAGGCTGCTATCGGCAGGTCATAGTTATCGGCCAGCAAGCGGATCACATCCAGGTACGCCAAGGCAGGTTTTACCATCAGGAAGTCTGCGCCCTCCTCCGTATCAAGGTCTGCCTCTACTAGCGCTTCGCGGCGGTTGGCCGGGTTCATCTGGTAGGTTTTCTTATCGCCTGCCTTGGGTGCACTGTCCAGGGCATCGCGAAAGGGCCCGTAGAATGCACTCGCATACTTGGCAGTATAGCTCATGATGCTCACACCCGTGTGGCCAGCCGCGTCCAGCGTATCCCGCAAGTAGCCCACCCGGCCGTCCATCATGTCCGAAGGGCCTATGATATCCGCCCCTGCCTCGGCCTGTACCAAGGCCATTTTGCCCAGTACCTCCAGGGTCTCGTCATTCAAGATTTGGCAGTTCTCCACTATGCCGTCATGTCCATCCGAACTGTAGGGGTCCATCGCTACATCCGTCATCAGGACCACCTCTGGGTATGCCGATTTTATGGCTCGCAAAGCGCTGGGGTAAAGACCTTCTGGGTTGTGACTCTCGGTGGCCATTTTGTCCTTTTTGGCCTCATCTATGGCTGGGAACAGCGCAAAGGTGCTGATGCCCAACTGCAAGCAGTCGCCCACCTCGCGTAGCAACTGGTCTAGCGACCAACGGTACTGCCCAGGCATAGAGGCGACTTCTATTTTTTGATTCTCCCCCTCAATCAGAAACAAAGGATAGATGAGGTTGTCAACGGACAGGGAAGTTTCGGCCACCATGTTGCGCAAGGCTGCGCTTTTGCGGTTTCGGCGAGGTCTGCGAGTCATCATGCCGCAAAGGTACATGCCAGGTGGGGTTTTGGCTACACTAAGCCCGCCTAGTTGTAGTCCTTAGTTACACGGCAGCCAAGCCTGACCCCATCAGAAGGTAATTCAATGTCCGTCGGAAGAATTATGCGCCTACAAAATGCAACAATGTTGCATAATTTGTTTCCATTCCCCAATTTTGCTAGTGTGAAACGTAAGGGTTAGGTAAACCAGCCATTCAACAGGATTAATCCCAAGCATTTTCTGGTATTACCC
>JBCBHI010000924.1:0-2640 GCA_038525885.1 Bacteroidota bacterium | reverse complement strand
CAACAGCTATGGCAGGACTGCTTGGTGCCAGGTGATAGCTATCACCTGGCACCAAGCAGTCCTGCCATAGCTGTTGGGTTAGACAGCCTGGTAGGCGCAAGTTTGGATCTAGAGGGCAATGTGCGTCCCACAGTAGGTACCCGGCCCGATGCCGGAGCCTACGAGTTAGGCGTGGCCAGCCTGCTAGTGACCAATGCGCAGGCCAGTGGCTCGGGTAGCTTGAACCAGATCCTTTCGCAACTCCAGAGAGCGGATGGGAACTATACTATCCAGTTCGATCCTAGCCTGAAAGGGCAAAATATCCCCTTCGAGGAATCCTGGGAATTAGGCTTGGGCAGTTATACCCTGAACGGGGATGTAGAAGGTGACCAAGTAGCCGACATTACCCTGCAGGGCTACGCTACCCCCGGTTCTTTTAGTTTTACCGCTGCGGGAACAACACTTAACCTAAAGTACCTGAACTTCGATTCCATCGGCACCACCAACCAGTCCACCCCACCCGTCATTTCTTCGAGTACTAGTGGCAAAATCTTCATTGAGGGGTGCTCCTTTTCAAACATCGCGACCGGAATAATGAGTGTGAGCCCCACCACAGATACCTTATCCATTGTGGTCTCGAATTCACGGTTCCAGAACAATCAGAACGAATTTGCAGGAATCATTTTTGCCAATAGAGCGGCCGCCCAAGTACAGTTTTCTAATTGTATCATCCAGAACAACGTACTACTGGAATACGCCAATGCCCTATTCTACATGTTATCAGGACGGCTCACTTTTGAGAACTGCCTGATTAGCGATAATGTAGGAGACTGGATCATCTACAATACCGGCAATACCGTTTTTGAGCCCGGTACTCTGGTAGTCCGGCATACCACGATCACCAACAACACCGTAGAGCACAACGCCATTGGCTTAGGCGATGGCGGTTTGGAATTATACAATTCACTAGTAGTGGGCAACTACTCGGATACCGTAGCCCTCAATGTGGAACCAACGGGGACTTTCCTAGCAAATGGCAGTTTATTCCAAGGGTCGGCGGAGGGAATTTTCACTGATCTGCTCGGGGGAAACTATACGCTTTCTGATAGCAGCCGGGCTATCGACATCGGCGATCCGAATGAGGTGGGCACGCTCACCACGGATCTGGCGGGAAATCCACGCCCCAACGGCCTGCCCGATGCAGGGGCCTATGAGTCATCCGTTATTCTTCACCCGGTAGTTACCGAGGTCAATCTACTGGTCACCAACGCCAATCCTTCAGGGCCTGGTAGTTTTGCCGATGCCATCGCATCGGTCAATGGTCAGTCCGACAACTTCATCATATCGTTTGATCCCTCACTAGCTGGTCAAACCATCCCCTACCATACCGATACGGTGATGCTTGCAGGCTCTCTCACCATCAATGGAGATGTGGATGGCAACAACACTTCCGATATTATCCTAGATGGGGTCGCTTGTCAAGGGGTCATCTTTAGTGTGGACAACGATATCACCCTGCGGCTTCGCCATTTGAAGTTTCAGGATTTTGAAGGGCTATGTGGTGTAGCCATGTTCTGGATCCGAAATCAGGGATCCATCATTACAGAATCATGTGAGTTTGTAAACCTGCAACGGCCGGTTTTCAAAATTGAAAACTGGACGGACAATTTCCCTACTCATTTAACCATCACCGACAGTCGGTTCACTAACTTGTTTGGCGGTGGGGTTTTCCAATCTTCTAGCACGGAAGAATCCACCGTGACCCTCCGCAACTGTATCATCGAGAAGGCCTTCTCGCCTAGGGGGTATTTGCTCTGGTGGAGCAGAGAGCAAGTGACGATGGAAAACTGCCTGATTGTGGACAATCAGGTAGAAAACCTTGTGTATGCAACCGGCCGGAGTTCCTCCCTGGTCATGCGGCATTGTACCATTGCCAATAACCTGGTCGATCCCTCATTTTTCGACCCTGGTGCCATCTACGCCTACATAGGCACCTTAAGTTTCTACAACACCCTGCTAGTGGGGAATACCAATTCTGATGATGGAACCGAGGAAACCTACTCTACCCGTGGCAGCCAAACGGTATTGTCCACCGGAGGCAGCATCCTGTCTGGTGGTTCGGCAGGTTACTTTATTGATGCGAGTCAGAACGATTTCACCTTGGCTGTCAACAGCCCCGCTATTGACGCGGGAGACCTGGCACTAGTAGGTACTTTAACTACCGATCTGGCGGGCACCCCCCGGCCAGTAAGCCTACCCGATGTGGGAGCATATGAGGTAACCGGTACCCCTGCCGCCCCTGTGGTGGACTCCGCACTGGTAGTGAGCCTGTCACTGGATACTTGCGGGGGCACTATCGTAACGGATGCCATTACCTCAGAAACCGTAGGAGCCTTGGTAGGCGGTACCACCCGCACCGCAGGATACCAAGGCCAAGGCCTCCGTTTCGATGGGGTAGACGACCAAGTGGTGCTGTTTGACTCCACCTATGATTTGACTATCGGTGATGGGCTTAGCTATAGTGTGTGGGTATACCCCACCAGAAATAGTGAACGCCGCGAAACCCTCATAGAACGCGTTGCCGCTCCGGTTTCCTCAGTGCTTTCCCTGGAATTTGGGGAGCCCATATTCTACCTGGGCGGACTGAATAATGCCTACTGG
>JBCBHI010000923.1:0-2640 GCA_038525885.1 Bacteroidota bacterium | reverse complement strand
CAGGAGCGGACCTTTGTTACCGGATTTTCTAACGGCGGGTTTATGAGTTACGCCTTAGCATGCGCCTCTGCAGGCAACTTCCGGGCAATTGCGCCTGTGGCAGGTGTAATGAGCAGAACCACTTGGGAGACCTGCGATCCTGAGCCTTCGGTACCTGTATTGCACATACATGGCACGGCAGATGAGGTGGTGCCCGTAACGGGATTGGCCTCAGATATTGCGGGCTGGGGTGGCGCTCCACCTTTGGAATCTATGATGAATTTTTGGGTAGAACGGAATGAATGTATGCAAACGGATACTCTTATGGTGGATGCTATGACGACTTCCTTCTTGAGTACAAACTGCACTAGTAACCTCGAAATCCATCGATATAGCCTGGAAGATTGGGGCCATGAATGGCCTACCGAGGATGGAGGGGCTAGTTTCAATGCCACCGAACTTATCTGGGAATTTTTCCAGAAGTACTAGCAGGAGTTTACCCGGGTATTAAATTTCCATTTGCCTATCAATTCCCTGTTCCTCGTGTACCTTTGCGCTTTAGGAATTTGACGTGATATGAAAAAGTCAGAAATAAAATTTGTCGTAGAGCTAGACGACACTAACGTGCCTGAACGGATCTTGTGGGAGGCAGACGATAAACAAAGCAACGGATTGTCAGAGACTCAGTCCATAAGCTTGTCGTTGTGGGATACTGGGCACAAGAATACCCTTCGGATTGACCTTTGGACGAAGTCCATGCCTGTAGATGAGATGAAGCGGTTTGCGATTGACTGCATTGGCGGTTTATCTCAGACTATTCTGAACAGTACCGGGGACGAATTTATGAGTAAAGAGATGAATGCTCTCTGTGATAAGCTGGTGAAGCATGTGCAGGAAGAGAGCAAGAAACAATAATTGCTAATAAATTTAGCTAAAGCCGTTCGTTGATTCAGCGATCGGCTTTTTTTGTGACCTAATTCGCAATCTATTTCTCTCAAGTCGGCAACCGTTGCTTAACTATAAACCCTATGATTGAGAGTTAATCGGTAATAGTTTCCGGTGATGTAGAGCCCTCCGACAGAAAATGATCCAGTCATTGTCTTGAACGACCACAAGGACAGGGATCAGTCTTACAATCTGGGGGCAATAAGGTTTGAGTGGGTAGCTTTGTAGAAAATTCAAAGCCCTTGGACACTTCTTTGACTCGCCATTGTCGGTGTTTAAAGGCTGCAAGCCCGTCACCGACAACTTGCTGTTGGGGTCAAACTGCGGAAAGGCCTGTCTTATGTACTGATCCAAGGTCAGGTCTTGAGCATAAGCTAGTCCCCTGATGTTCAGCATTCTTCCCGAAGCCTAAAAAGCTGATCTACAGACCTTTAGGTAATAAAAAAGCCACTTACCCGAAGGTAAATGGCTCTCACTTGATCTAAAGAAATATCTTAATTAGAACCTTCCTGAGAGGGACTTGCATCACTGTATTTGGCTACATATTGCTCCCAGGTTTCATTCTCATAGTGCTTTTCTCCCAAGAACTTCAATATAGGCAAGAACTGAGGACCCGTTCGATAGCCGGGGAGAGGCTGAATCATATTAAAATTCTCGTCCAAGAAAACGACCGTAGGATAGGACAGTTTATTTTGGAGCAGTGCAGCTGCTAACTCATGGTATCCTCGCCTTCCGCTTTCAATAAATTTGAAGGTTTGGCCTTTCAGGGCAATGTCACGTTGAGCTTCTCCATCAAACTTTATGGCAATGAAATTGTCATTCATAACCTGGATCACATTGGGATCCTGAAAAGTGGTGGCGTCCATGCGCTTACACCATCCACACCAGTCTGTATAGACATCTACAAAGAAGAGCTTATTATTTCCTCCAGCTTCAATTAGCTGAATAGCCTCCTCCATAGTTACCCAATTGATGCCATCAGCAGTTTTATTGTTTTCTTCAGAACCTGTACCCCCGGTGAAGGCGGTCAAAGTGATGAAGGCTAATCCAAATACAATGAGCTTTTTCATAATCGTCCCTTTGTTCGGTCTAACGCAAATATATCCAAAAAGATTGGCGGATGGAACGGGAATCTATAGGCGGTCATGCGGCGGACACCCTGTTTTGGTCCATTTTGACCTGTTTTCTCCTCTTGGACATTAGTCCCCCTTCCGGTCCGAATACAAAAGCTATTGCAAAGAGTATGCCTGCAATGGTAGCCATGGCCCCGGCAATAGAACCATCAATGGCCACTGCGAGGGCATACCCGGCGGCACTAGTTACGAAGGCAATACCAATGGTGAGCCAAAGCATGGTTCGAAAACGAGTGGTAAGTAGGTATGCAGTAGCCGGGGGCGCAATTAAAAAGGCTACTACTAATATAGCCCCCACAGATTCGAAACTTGCGACGGTAGTCATACTTACTGCGCCCATAAGCAGAGCCTGCCATAAGCCCACCGATATTCCTACCACACCAGCGTAGTTTGGGTCAAAAGTGGTGAGGTACAACTCCTTGTAACCCAGCCAAATAAGTAGTAAAACAATCAATAATACACAGCCAGAAAACCAAATCGCTCTAGGGCCTACAATCTGTCCAGCGTCCGTAATCCAAAGATCGATGGGGACATATTTTAGGCCCTAGAGCCATTTGGATTTCTGGCGGAGTATTATTGATGG
>JBCBHI010000922.1:0-2641 GCA_038525885.1 Bacteroidota bacterium | reverse complement strand
AAAGCCAGTAGGGGAGAGATATGAGCAGGATGGATATGGGCGATTTGAACAACTGGTAGAGCACGTTCGGTAAGTAGTTCCAAGCAGAAGCAGGGCTTTCCTCCCCCCATACAATCATGGCAACGAAGGCAAAAAGTAGGAGTACTACGACGGTGATTGAATACCAAAGGAGGAATCGAACAATGTGCCTGCGCCAATACATAGAGAAAATTAGGACCTTTGCTACTGCATAACGCAGCCTTCAGATGGGAGTTTAGTGGTTTTGATGGGTAGCCGACAAAGCCTGTGGCTGGCTATAGCTGCCTCCGTTTCATCATCCCATCAAATATTTTCACTACTTCAGCCGCTGCCAGGTTGGGAGTGAGAGCAGTGTCCGAAATACCCGATACTACCCGGGTTAGGTTGTGGTCTACGGTGCCTGATTGTCTCCAAACCTGGGGTGGCTCCGCCGTAAGGTAAGCGGAAAAATTATGATGGCCACTGCCAGGGCGCTCTCCTATGATATGAATAACCCCCA
Organism: Bacteroidota bacterium; assembly: GCA_038525885.1. Taxonomy (GTDB): domain Bacteria; phylum Bacteroidota; class Bacteroidia; order Cytophagales; family Cyclobacteriaceae; genus DMST01. Next base: position 2,124 of record JBCBHI010000922.1, on the reverse strand, counting down.
GAGGCTCTTGGCCTGGCTGCGGACCGTACAATACTTCGCCGCAGGCGTACCCTGCCCGGACCCGACCGTGCCTAATGATCACGTGCTCTTTCGCCACTTGGTAGCCTGTTTCCGTCAAGCCATTTCGCAAATGGGTAAGGAATGGGGGTAAATGGCCCTCATCCGTAAGGGAACGTACATTCAGCCCGTCCGAAATTATGATTTGAACCGCCGGGGGATTACCTCCCCAGCCTTCCCTTATCTGGTTAAGCTTTCGTACACTACTGCGGCTTAGCTGCTCCCCTGATTCTGGATGATAAACGTAGTCTTTTCGGTTTTCCGATTTGGTAACCAGCGGAACTTGGTTGGCCACAAAAGCTAACGACGAGGGCTCGAATTCTGTCCATAGGCTGGTTTTTGCGTCTTCATACAGATGATGAACTTCGGCGTTCAACTCTGGTGTGAGTTGCCATATTTCTTCCCCATACCCTTCAGATATGGGGACTCCTCGGCCCCTGATCTCCCGGATTCGCTGGCTGCCCTCTTGGTAGATCTCCTCCCGAGATCTTGTATCACCCTTTGCCTGTAGGTATTGGTAGTAGACCCATTTCGGATCACCGAAGTATTGGGTAGGCTGATCGTCAGCACCTATAATACCAAGCTTGCGGAAGAACGCCCACATAGCGTCGTTTACGCGGTAACCAAACTTCTCCCGCACCCTCACATGGTCGGTATAGGCCGTAGTCAGATAGCTTAGCATGGGGTCGTTTTTGGTGGGTAGGGCCATTAAGTAGCCCGGGTTGGCGGGCATCACTTGGTCAATACACCAATCCAGATCATCTAGGGTCACATCCATATGCAAGGTAGAGCAGATATCCAGCCCAATGGTGAGCCCGTGCAGTTTCCCCATTACCGTATCCTCCAAACAGCAGCGTACCAGTTGTTCCCGGCTTTTGAAAACCTCTGGCCCTATAAAGCCTGCCACATCATTTACGTGTACCCAAGGCGGAACCTGCCCTTGGGGCGTGGCTGCTTCCATTTGTGATTTCAGAGCCCGCAGAAAGCCATACTTTCTACTTTCGTGGAGTACCATGTCAAAACCCGCTCCATGCCCATTGGTGAAATCTGCCCCCTGGCCTGTTTCCGCATAGATGCCATACCGCCCAGTGCGCTTTTGCGCATGGTTTTGCATCTTCTCCAGGGTGACATCAAACGTAGCATTAGCGGCCACTGTACCTGCCAAACTCTGAAACCAAATACCCGTAGTACCGGGGTGCATCGCTTCCACTTCTGCCTGTATATCTATGTGAGACAATACGCAGTTGGGCAAGGTGTCCTCTAAACCAAAGGTGGTAATTAGGTCAAATAGTGTGGCTTCAATAGCAGCCACCGAATCAGGCTCACTACTTACGGGGTTGGTTCCCAAAACTAAATCTCCTACCCCGTAGCTCCAGGCATCAAACACCTGCCACATGATGTCTTCCACGTTGTCCGTAGGAGAATTGGGCTGAACCCGGGCACTGAGGTAGCCTTTGCTTCCAATTTTACTGCCAGGGAGCGGATTGAAGAGGGTTTGGCCTACTTTAGTCAGCTCCTCATTGCTCATCAGTTTCACCACGCACCCAATGATGTCGCTGCTCAGGGCGGGCATTATCTTCTTAATCTCACCCTCAGGCTGGGTTAGGATAAAACCCTTGAGATCCTGAAGAGTCCAGGAATGGAGATGGGGAAGGGGGACTGTAGTATCCTGGATTAGGTCATATTGGGCATCACGATAAACAGGATGGGACCGCAACTTGGCCAGGGTGGTATTCGCCAGCAGCAAGCGAGCATTTTCTCGGGAGGCGGAGTCAGCGGCAGCCACCCCTTGGGTTAGATCACCCTCTTTAAACTCATTGGCTGCCCCAATTATTTGCCGATAGAGCGTAAGGTCAAACCCTCCCTTTTGGCGGTTGAGGTAAGCAAAGATGTCCTCACCTGCCTGCGGAGTGCTAATGTGCACGCCGGTATCTTCTGCGACTTTTAGAGCGTCTCCCAGACTCCAATGGGGAGCCATGGCAACGGCTACTCCTGCAGTGCTTGTCCGTACAATGAAATCTCTACGTTTGATGTCTTCCATGCCCAACCGTGGTTATTGCAATGAAA
>JBCBHI010000921.1:0-2646 GCA_038525885.1 Bacteroidota bacterium | reverse complement strand
CCGGCATTTCCCCTTTCTGTCACTTTTCTACTTGTAGTAGAAAATTTACGACACCCATTCAGCGTATTTTTACGTAGAGTGACTATCTTGTAGCAAGCGCTTACCCGCGCTGAATAATTATCTAAAAAATCTAACCCTATTTGTAATGAGTGATTCCTCTCAGAACGAGACGAGCGGTCGCGGCTATGTGGTGCCCGCTACCGTATCCAGTGCCTACATCAATGTGTTCCATATCTTCGGCGCGGCTGCTGGTAAATGCATCGCCGATCAGCTCACCGCGGCAGACAGCAGCGAGAATGCTGAATCCCCTCTGCTTATCGTCGGAGGTAGCGAGATAGTCCTATTCCCTACCTCTACTAGCGATCCGATAGAAATCCCCTTCCACGGGACCGGAGACGAAGGCTTCAATGAACTTACGGCCATCTCTCACGTGGGCCCCGCCATGGGATACTTTGCCGAAATGAAGGAAAAGGGCTTATTAGTGGAGGAGGACGACTCTGATAACCCGCTGGCAACACCCAAAGCCCTAAAAGCAGCCCTGCTGCAAGTGCAGCAGGAAAACGAGGACAACGGCACGGACTACTGGATGAACAAGCTTGATGCCACTATCAACCCGTACTACTCCATCAAAACGGAGAAAATGCGCAAGATGGTCGCCCACGCCTGCCAGCTAGTAATCGACTATGTAGACGGCTACTATGACGAGGCTCAGCCGGAGTACGACTTTAGCTTTACCAGCCTGCATAAGTACCTGTTTAATGACAAGGACGGGAAAACAGGCTATAACCAAGTCATGGTGGCTACCTTCAGCCTGGTCATTGCTGACGGTACCTTGTACCTCAAGCAAGCACTGGATGCACAGGCCATTGACTGGTCCAAGGCTATCATCATGATCACCGGTATGGCAGGAGGCATCGGCTCGGGGCTCAACTTCGGCACCAACTCTACCTATGTGCAGCTCAAGGCCATAGCCGGAGCCGACATTGTAGACCAAACCATGTTTGTGCCCTATGCACAACCCGGTTTTGATGCCACGGTACCCGCCGCCAACTACACCGAGGATTCCGTAGCAGGCACCGGGCTTACGCCCACCGAAGCACGTTTCGCGGCCATCAAAGCGATGAACACCACCTACCGTGGCTTGTACTACAACTTGGTAGCCCGCAGAACCGTGGCCCAGCAAATGTTTGATCCCTCAGTACCCGTACTAGGCCAAACCTATCCTTCCTTCCAGGATGCTCCGGCTACTTTGGACACCCTATTGTCCAGAATGAAAACGTGTATGATCGATGACCGACAGCTCATGTCCAATTGTGTAGCGGACGCTATCGGTAACTTACTCATCGAGGCCGAATGGGATGCAGAAGCGGTAGTTCTCCCCTGTTTCGACCGTATTTGGTAGCCCCTAAGGGCTTATATGCAAAAGAGCCGCACCCAGTCAGGATGCGGCTCTTTCTCAATAACAGCCTTTGGCTCATTATGCTTAAGCCAGCTCTTCTACCACCAAGTTGTGGTTGGTATAGATACAGATATCCGCCGCAATATGTAGGCTCTCTTCTACCATCTCTTTGGCGCTCAACTGCTCGCTGTGCTTCTTCAGAGCACGAGCCGCCGCTAGGGCAAAGCTGCTGCCAGACCCAATCGAAGCAATATCATCATCCGGCTCTATCACGTCGCCAGTACCTGACAGAATCAGGATTTCATCTTTATTGGCCACAATCATCATGGCTTCCAGCCTACGCAAATAGCGGTCCATGCGCCAGTCTTTGGCCAGCTCTATGGCCGCCCGTTTCATATTACCTCCATAGGTGTTCAGCTTCTCTTCAAACCGCTCTAGCAGGGTGAAAGCATCGGCCGTACTCCCGGCAAAGCCAGTAATAATTTTGCCGTCTTGTAGCTTACGGATCTTGCGGACGTTACTCTTGGCAACAGTATTGCCCATGGTGGCTTGCCCATCGGCGCCAATAGAAACGGAGCCGTTATGTTTTACGGCAATGACAGTAGTCGCGTGAATTGCTTGCATTGATTCCATTAAAAAGAACAGAGGCTGCTCAATATGGCTTCCTCTGCAAAGAATATTTTAGATAGGTGCATAACACCAACCTTACAACAAATCGTTCGCCAAGTTCGCCAATTCTGACCGCTCACCTTTCTCCAAAGTAATGTGCGCGTACAGCGGATTGTTTTGCACCCGGTCTATCAAATAAGAAAGTCCGTTGGACTGAGAGTCCAGATACGGCGTGTCAATCTGGTAGATATCTCCCGTAAACACAATTTTGGTATTATCCCCTGCCCGGGTTATGATCGTTTTCACCTCGTGCGGCGTCAGGTTCTGGGCCTCATCTACTATAAAGAAGATATTGCTCAACGAACGCCCTCGTATGTAGGCCAGCGGAGAAATCATCAACTTCTCTTTCTCCACCATCTCCGTAATCTGCTTAAACTCCTTGTCGGTCTCCTTATACTGGTTCTTGATGAACTTCAAGTTATCCCATAGGGGCTCCATATAGGGGTTCAGCTTGCTTTTGATATCCCCTGGTAGGTACCCAATGTCTTTGTTGGACAAGGTCACAATGGGTCGCGCCAGAAACACCTGCTTGAACTTACGTCGCTGCTCCAACGCAGAAGCCAGAGCTAGTAGCGTGT
>JBCBHI010000920.1:0-2647 GCA_038525885.1 Bacteroidota bacterium | reverse complement strand
CGGAGTGTCCAAGGGTAGTTTATCCGAAACAATATCCGATAGGGGTTGCGGGTGATAGGTGGCATCCGAAATGACCTCATCATTCTGATACAGGGGTTTCATCTGTTCTGTCAGACCGGGCAGGAAGCTAGCGGGATTTTCGGTGGTGGCTAGGTAGGTATAGGCCCCACGGAAGACCCGCTCGGTTACATTGCTCTCCGGTAGGGTTCCCTGGGTAATCAGAGATTGCCGTAGGGACCAAGGCACGTAAAAATCTGGCTGTACATGGTACTGATTATTCTCCGCGTCAAAAATCCCTTTCACCGTGAGCAGGCCCAAGGTTGGGCTTTCCAAAGGGCGGTTAAGGGCATTGACCGTTCCAAACAGTTTTTGGGCCAGCCGGCTGGAAACAAAGACTACATTAGGGTCTTGTGATAGGTCGGTGTATTCGTATTGAATCCACGCAGGATCAAAGGTTTCGAAGAAGGGCCCACGGAATACCATGCCTTCCTCTGAGAACTCGTCCGTTTGGTTTTTGCTGGTAATGACCACTTCGCCCAATGGGCTCAACTGAAAGAGCGTAGTAACATCACCTCGGTTTTGCAGGAAGTCATAAACCTCTATCCCCGAAGTAGCAAACGGGTAGTTGCGGTTGACCTGTGAGGTGATCCGGTACAAGGGAGTCTCCTGGTTTATGCGGGTATCCATGGTAGCCCGGCCGTTCCAAATCAGCAAGGCAAACAGGCCTACAGACATGCCCAACGCAAAGCCCACTATCAGTAGGGTATGCACTAAGGGTTGCTTTCGGATGTGCAACCAAGCCACCCTAAGATTTCGGATAATCATATGTTACAAGCCTTTAAAGATTCTTTCCCAGCGAATGCCCCCATTCTTCGAAAACCAAACAAAACTAGCTTTTCCTATGATATTCCGTTCTGGAAATAGACCCCAGAAGCGTGAGTCAATAGAATTGTCCCAGTTGTCACCAATAGCCCAATAATAGTTGTGCTCAAAGGTAAAAGTCTCCGTAGGTTCCCCATTGAGTAAATAACTTCCGGGGCTGTTGGGGTCCTCCTTGAGGGTTTTGCCCTCGTATAGCTCAATGCACTCACCGTACCAGCCTACCATAGTAGTGGTGAGCGGAATGGTGAATCCCTCAAAAGGAATAGTGAATTCCGGGATATTATCCTCATTGGAGATGATGTCCAGGGAATGAGGAAAGATGTCCAGATCGTTGAACCCTTGAGGCTTTATGATGGGGAAATAGCCCGTCAGCAGGCCTTGATCTACCAGAGGGTCCAGCACGCTTCTAGAGGTCCTTAGTTCCACCAGACGTTGCTCCTTATCCACCACGGTCAAGGCCGGAGGTATGTCCTCAGCAGAAGTATAAAACGCATGAAAATCCTGAATATAGTATACATCCGCTAGCTGTTGATTTACATAGAGCTCACCCCCCTGGATCTTTATTTGATCACCTGGTAACCCAACGCACCGTTTGATGTAGGATACATACAGACTGCTGACCTCAGGCTTTTTGTCGGGAGGGTCAAAAGCGATGATATCATTGCGCTCCACGTCCCGTTTCCACAATCTCAGATTTTGATCGTGGAACTTGAGCGAGGTAGGCAAAATGCTCGCCTGAATAAACGGACTCTCATAGTCCATGAAGGGGAGCTTCCATGCCCGTGGCACCCTGGGGCCGTACCGTAGCTTGGACAACATCACGTAGTCTCCGGTGCGGAGCTCAGACGACATAGACCCCGAGGTGATAACGTAACTCTCTAGCACATAGCTCCTTACTACTATGATGCCGAGCAGTAAGAAGAGATAATACCGGTACTTTTTCAACCGCTTCATTTCAATGAAAGCTTGATTTCACCTTTGATTAGTTCATCCTTCAACTCCTGCTTCACGTCATCGATGGGGGTACTTTGCACAGGGCTAGGTGGGGTATAAGGCTCGCCTTTGGCAGGTTCAATGTTGATGTGGTCCAGGTCCTCAGACGAATTGATTAAGCCCACTACCATCGCTCCGGTGAAAAGTCCTTTGGCATCAAAGAACTCGTCGCGGTCCAGCCCAAACAAATTATCTTTCTGCTCCTTGGACGTGGCTTTGAGTTTCTCCACCAATTTATCCAGCACCACATCCTCCGCTTCGGTAATGTCGGTGTCGTCTTCAAATTTGCCAGTTCTTAACAGACGCGAGAGTAGGTTAGACTCCCGAACATAGTTCACCCCCAGAGTGATATGAATGCTGTCATGATCCTCAGTGTGGGCCTTGTGCACTACTCCTTTGGGTATATAGAGCAGGTCACCGGGGTACAAGACCAAATCATGAACCGGGGTGGAATCTGCATATTCCTGGCTCTTTTCCCTGGGTAGCGTACTCCGGTTTATATCGTCGTAGGGCTTGTCGTAGATGTGCCAGCGCTTGGTGCCATGTACCTGGAGTACAAACACCTCATGCTTATCATAGTGGGGGGCGAATCCACTCGAATTGGATGGAGTGATATAGATGTTGGTGTGTACGGGGGTCCGGAATTCTTGCTGTAGTTGGTCCACTAACTTATTGAGCCTGGGGAAAGCCAGGTGCCCATAGTTGATAACCAGGGAGCGATTTCATTAATAAACGAAAGCTCTACGAACAGTTCTACAATGGTCGCTCCCTG
>JBCBHI010000919.1:0-2648 GCA_038525885.1 Bacteroidota bacterium | reverse complement strand
CCTACGGTTAGGTTTTCTTCAAATAGGCGTCGGTTTTCCTCCGATTGGTCTTCTACGTACGCCCAGATGATCCTTTTCACCTCGTCGGGGTTATATTTTGCCACCGTGGAAGCGGTAGCGCCCACGTTGGAAGTGAGGATGTTCACTTTTACTTTTTCAATCGCTTTTTGTCCTAACGCTCGTAGTAGCTCTCTCTGGTAAGAATTGGAGGTCCCTATATTTTCAAACAGCCAGGTATCGAGGTTCTTGAAGGGCAATTCCCGGAGTGGCCGGATGACCGCCACTAGCTCTTGTTGTGAGATGTAGATTGATTTTTTAGCTGTAGCTATGAAGGACAAAACGGAAGCCTTTATGGGGCTTACCCCAAAACCATTGGTGAGTTGTCCCAGGGCAATGGCTTCTAGGTTTCCTCCGCGGTGCTTGGGTACCACATCCGCTTCTGAAAACACCGGAACAGGCAGTTTCTCTTCCGCAAAGTTCCAGGGGTGATAGGAAGAATATGTGCCACCGGTCCAGATGTCATTCACAAAATGGTGGGCATCTATGGCCGATTCCCCTTTTAGGATCAGCGAAATATCGTGCACCGGGGTGTCATTTAGGTAGGATTCTTCCCACATATTATGACCCCCGGTCACTACTTGGTTCCCATCTACGGCCACAATCTTGGAGTGGTTCCAGCCAAAGGTATCAGGGAAATTGAGCGGCGAAAGGGTTTTGTCCTGAACAAAGTAGACCACCAGGTTCTGGCGGTACTTTTCATCTATTCCCCGTTCCAGAGCCCTCTGAATGGTCTGGAAGTTGGAGACTGAGGGTAATCCTGGAACCACTGGCGAAAAGTAATAGGCCGTGATCCCTTGCGTGATCCTTACGGTGATGGGTTTCTTACTCCTATTCTTCCTGGCCGCTTGGTTTAAGCTGTCCACAATAGCCTGCTCAAAACGCCCGGATATATGCTGTAGGGTGGTGATATCAACGAAGCTCTCCGCAGCGGAAATGGTCTCCTCTATGGCTTCCAGAAATTTCTCATTGTTATCCTTGATCCGGCCATGCTCTAGCGTAGGGTGAATGAGCGTTACCTGTTCATTTTTACGGTAAGCATATCCTCTGCCTTCGTAGGCTTGATTTAATTGATCCATTACGCGGCGCAGTATTTCGCTGGTAGGCGTATCGGTAGTAGGGTTAATGAATGATTTGTACATCGCTTATATGTGATTTTGGGTAAATACAGGATATAGGGGTGCCAGGCAGCGGGTTTCGGGAATCTCCGAAACGGGCTGCGAAGGCATGGGTGATCCGTTCGGCTACACAGTGGTAGCCGATGGGAATAAGGCGGTAGTGGTAAAGGGTGCTCCTACGCGGTCCTAAGTAGGGTTGCGGTAGGCGGTGGGGGTGATCCCCGTTTTGGATTTGAACAACCTATTGAAGTATTGTGGGTAGCTGAAACCCAGTGTGTAGGCTATTTCTCCCACGGGTTGCTGAGTAGCCAACAGCATCCGCTTGGCCTGATCAATGATGTGGTCATTAATATGGTCCTTAGGAGCCCTTCCGGTCTCTTTTTTGATCAGGTCACTGAAATAGTGTTGCGACAAATGGGCCGATTCTGCAAAGCGTTTGATGGTTGGGACTCCAAGTTCCTGTCCCTTGCCTTGTTGGTAAAATGATTTTAGTTCCTTTTCGAATTGGGCCACTACGTCTTTGCTTTCGCTGGATCGGGTGTGGAACTGGCGGTCATAAAACCGGAGGCAATAGTTGAGCAGTACCTCCAGGTTGGAGGCAATCAGATCCTTGCTATGATGGTCTATGGCCTGCTCATATTCTCGCTTAATGTTGAGCAAGCATTGGTTCAATATCTGGGTCTCTTCTTCAGAGGTATGCAGGCCTTCTCGTACATCATATTCGAAAAAAGAGTACTTGTCGATGGTGTCCCCAAGATGCGAAGGCCGGATCATTTCTGGGTGGAAGTACAACAGCCACCCTTCGTGCTGGCCCTTGTCTACTTCCTGGGTGAAGGTATACGCCTGACCGGGAGCAGAGAAAACCATGGTGCCGTCACTAAAGTCAAAGGGCTTTCGACCATAGTCTACTCTATAGGACGAATCCTTCAAGGCTATCATATACAGATTGGGGATTGCTTTGGTGCCCACCGCCGCCTTCGGCACTACTATGTCCAAGGCATTGATGAGGGTGATGAGGGGGTGCTTGGGTGGGGGGCAAGCCAGCAGACGGTGTACGTCTGCTATGGATTCTATCTGGGTAAATGGGTCGGTCATTGTTTGATAGGATATAGAACAAATATCCGAATACTCAGGCATGTAAATTAATACAAAATGCAGATTTTCTGATACAAAATGCGGTTGAGGTCTGTAGCGTGTTCTCTATGAGTGCGCAGCACTTTATCTAAATATTAGGCCAAGTCTGCGCGAAGCGTGTAAAACTGATGGGCTGAGGCTCTGCACGCAGCCATTCATTTCACCTACATCCTTTTGCTACGCTTAGGTATGGGCTGCTGGTTCATCGGGATTACGCTTAGTCGGAAGCCTGGAGGCTTCCTAGGGCAGGGGGCACAAGCGAGGACGCTTGCGACAGGGGTAACAGCCTCACATTTATGTATATAAAATTAGGAAACTGCTGGTGGTTGTTGGCTAAGA
>JBCBHI010000918.1:0-2649 GCA_038525885.1 Bacteroidota bacterium | reverse complement strand
GTAACTGCACTGGATGTTACCTTCACGGCCAATGAAGGATATGTAAGGATTGAAGTACCTGCAGTAAGACAGGCCAGCGGTGACATGCTGGTTCAGGAGTTCAACTTCACAGGCTCTAATGATCCCGCTCCGCAATCCTCATCATTGGAAGGAGCCCGCCTGATTCTTAACAACGACGATGGAGAAAGGAATAAATTCGTTTTTGACGCCTTTGTAGAACTTACTTACCGAAACACGGCAGTAAGTCCCGCGAGTGCAGATATTAATTTTTCGCTGACCGATTTGGATTGGCAGGGTGTATTTGGAGATCTAAGCTCTCGGGATGTTCCTACCGCTCAAGGCTCTATCCCCTTCGATATTTTTGGAGATATCAACCAAGGGCAGTTCATCTTGTCTGATCCTCGCATGACTCTTCGGCTTAATAACAGTTTTGGCCTACCAGTGCAGCTAGAATTGGACAATATTTTAGCACTTGGTAGTGATGGTACGGTAGTCCCTTTGCAAGGCAGTGTAGTAAACGAACCTCAAATTTTGGCGGCGCCCTCGTTTGACCAAATTGGTGAAAGCGTGTCTTCTACCATCGCCTTCAACAGTACCACCTCCAATTTGGCGGATATGCTCGCCATATTGCCTACCCGACTAGACTATTTGGTAAATGGGGTGGTTAATCCCGGAGGAGATAATAACAACTTTGTACTCGATACCTCTGTGGTTGAGGGGATCTTAGAGGTTGAGGTACCGCTCACCGGTAGCATCAATGGTCTGACCTTTGAGACTGACTTTGAGTTTAGCCTGGATAGTATTGACCTAGCGGTAGACAGCGCAGCCATTATCATCAACTCGCAGAATACGCTACCAGTAGACTTGGATGTACAAGTATTCTTACTGGATGAGGACTTCGGAATTATCGATTCCCTGTTTACAAATCCTGATTTGATTCTTGCTGCTCCGGTAGATACGAATGGAGATGTGACGGATGAGGCGCGGAATACGGTCAATGTAACCGCTGACCGAACCACTTTAGATAATTTATCTGCTGCTTCCTTTTTGCGACTTGCCGTGAGAGTCAATACCTCTAATGGAGGAGCTACCAGTGTAAATCTGCGACCTGAATACGGTCTTTCGGTGCAAGTAGGTGTGGTTACCAATTTTGAGATCGTGGAAGAAATAGATTTGACAAGTCCCTAATTGGTAGCTAGCATGAAGAGAAGGATTGGATTACTTGGAGCGGCCTTGTGTATCGCTTTGGGAGGATATGCACAGCAAAGTGAACTTACCCTATTACATTTGTACAATTCAGTGCCGCAGGCCAATCAGTTGAATGCGGCGCTGTTTCCCAACTATAAGTTTACCATGTCTATGCCAGGCATGGGAGCCCACTTTGTATACCTTAACAATAACTTTCTTCCCCTTAGTTACTTTGTAGACAATACGGATTCAGAGAGTGGAACGCTCACGTTGGATGCCACTGATTTGAACAATCAGCTGCGAGGGGTGAGCAGGATTGAGGCGGGTTATAATGCTAACTTGTTTCACTTGGGGTGGAGATTTCCCACCATGTACGCGAGTGCTGGAATAAACCTGCGGAATAGTACGGGGGTATCCATTCCTCGTTCCATGGCTTCGTTGTTTTTGGTAGGTAATCAAAACATTGATACCGCAGGACTAGACTTGCGCCAGTTCTCTCTTCGTTCTACGGCGTTTACTGAATACTACCTCACCTTTGGGTGGGAAGTAACTCCAGACTTGACGGTAGGAGTGCGCGGTAAACTTTTGAGCGGGTTGTATCACATGGGTTTAGACCGCATTGGGGCTCAGTTCCAATTAGGAGCGGATGGTTATTCCATGGTTTTAGAGGATTTCTCTTATCGGTCTGCTGGGCTAGCCGGTGCGGTTTCTAAGCAAGGAGTTTCTTTATTACAGTCAGTGGCCGATGGACAAGATCCAAATGTCCAGGGTTTACTTCCCACGGACATCAACGGCTATCTTTCCTTTCTAAATAATACGGGTTTTGCGGTAGATTTTGGCGCTCAGTATCGGCTCAGAAAATTCCTTTTCCATGCCGGATTCAATGATTTAGGATTCATCAACTGGAATGCTAGCAATGCGTATCAGGTCAATTTTCAGGAGGCTGAGTTCAATTTCGATGGCCTCGATCTCAGCAGTTTGCTAGGAGACCCAAACCAGAGTCCGGAAGGCTTACTGGATGGGGTAAATGTAGATAGCCTGTTGAATGTGTATGAACCTGATTTTGTAGAAGGGCAAGCGTATCAAACCTCCCTTTCTGGTAGGTTTTATTTGGGCGCATACTATGATTTGGCCGATTGGCACAGGATAGGAGTCCTTAGCTACAATACGTTAGTAAACTGGAGGCTTTTCCCGTCCTTAAGCTTTGCTTATAACGTGCGGCTCAAGCGCATCCTTGATCTTGCGGTTTCTACCTCTTTGGTAGGAGGTACCCTCAATAATGTAGGTCTGGGTGCAAACCTGAACTTGGGAGCATTTCACGTATACGCCGTCACGGATAATGTACTGCCTGTCTTTGGTCCTCGGTCCGTGCAGAATGTTAACTTCCGGACGGGCATCAACTTCAATTTTGGAACTGTGGGAGCCAAACGAGCCCGGTTGCGCAAAAACAGAGAAGATGAT
>JBCBHI010000917.1:0-2653 GCA_038525885.1 Bacteroidota bacterium | reverse complement strand
CCGAGTTGGCTAGTAATGCCCAACTTCTGTTTGCCCAAATGGCTGGATGGCTGGATGACTTTTGGCCTCCAGGAACCGGATTTAGCCTGGACGCTACCATGGGGGCCACCTTTATCATACCTGTGGGAGTAGATACCGAAAGTAACTTCTACATGTGGCGAGAGGTGGAGGGCTACGATGACAGCGGAAAGCCCTACGGATCAAAGATCAAAATGGTACAGCGGGGCTATCTGGGTGCGGGGCTTGATGCTGGTGTGGGGGTAGGCTTCTACCTGGGCAGCTTTGGCAAGAAAAAAATAAATAAAGCCGGCCGCGAAGAATCTTGGGGTGTATCAGCCGCAGCTGCGGCTCAAATCAAGGCGGGAAGAAGAATCATTTCCGTAGAGGAATTCGAGTTCGATCTGAAGGAAGATTATGCGGTAGCGGTAATGATGCTCACCGTGCTCAAGGGCAATTTGGCCAGTAGCAATCCGGGGTCTTCCATGGCCGTGCATGCCTTCTGCCACCTATTCAAATCCTTCAACATAGAACCTTACCAGTACCTCACCAAGATCAAACTGGAATATGGAGGCTACGTAACCGCCAACGCAGGTGCCTACGCAGGGCTTGAGTTCGGCTCTAACCAGGGAAAACTCCAGTGGAGTTACAAAAAGGACGACCGGGCCTCTGATGACGACAGTCTCAAGTGGTACAATCCCTGGAGTATACTGATGCTGCTACGGGTTAATGCCGCCATTGGGGCGGAATTAACGGTGGGCGTAGGCTTGGAAATAGAATTTAGCGGCCACAAAATAGAGGTAGAAAGTGGCTTGCGACTCCCAGAAAACATTGACGTGTCGCTGTTTGCCGAGGCACAGGCCAATGGTGCGCTCAACCTGGGCATTACGGTGTATCCCTTCGTCAATTTTGCGGGAAGAATTGGTTTTGGTGGCGGTCTCAAAGGCACTTGGTCTATCCATAATCCCCTCCTAACCACAGGAACCTTTGAGGGCCTTACCGTGACCCAAAAAGAATGGGCTCTCTATTTAAAACAAGGTGAGTTGGATACCTATTCCGGGCCCGCCCACGAAATGGAATTCAAATTCAAGCCTTTAGACTTGAATAATAAACCCCAAAATCTGGCAGCTCTGGTAGCTGATTTAGTGCAAGTACAATCCACCACCCGGCTGGGCATCGACGATGTGTTTTTTACCCGGTGGGGTCCCAAACTGGCTACGGTGAATGCCATAAGTTCGCTCCGGCCCATGATACCCATCAAAAGGTTTACCCAAACTGACACCCTCAGTAGTAGCCTGAAGGGTATAGGGTTAAGTCTACGAGGCTACCTGACCTATAAATGGCAATCGCCCGGTAGTGATTTCATTCATTTCTTGACGGCTATCGTGAACGACATCATGGACAATGAGGGCGATCAATCATTGGAAGCAATATCGTATCTGTACGACTATTTTGTACTAGGAGAACCTCCAGAAAAGACCCCAGAGTTGGTAAGCCAAGCCATGGCCACGATGGATCTGTACTCTGCCAGAGTGCACCTGTCCACAGGTATTGGGTTGTCCGCAGGCGCCAACGTGGGCATCGGTGCCAAGGCCCGACTGAGCGCTTCCCTCAGGGCCACCGTCATCCTGATGGAGGAAGAACTTTGGCCCTTGCTACAACCTGTGCTGGCCAGTCAATCGGCCGACTGGCGCAAAAGACTGGGGGAGCTGTACCAGGTAGTAGCACAAAACATCCAACCCAAGTTCGATCACTTTCTACACAGTGGCTCCTAAGGGGAAATCCCTCCTTTTCTCCGCATTCTAATTCAAAACAACATGGCTGAAAAGCATTACCGTTCGGTAGCCGAATTGATCGCAGCTGCCCAGCTACCCGATATACTCTCTCCCTTACAGGATAGTTTTGAAGACCTGACTAAGGGGCTTTTTTACAAAAACTATGAAGCCGCGTTTAGCGATGACCGCTCTATTGGGTATTACTCGCTGGATCTCATCCTCTTCCGTTCCCTACAAATTCCCATAGGGGCAGTAGAGGGTATACAGCTATTGGTAAACCCAGTACTGGGTTCTACAGAGTCTACCCTACCTCTAAAGCTTGATTACCGGCTAGACATCCTCCGGTATCTCAACACGGCTGACCTTTCACAGTTTTCAGGAACTCCCAGGGACTTCTACCGGCTAATCATCAAAATCCTGGATATAGATGCGGAGAGTTTACTGATCCGAACCTTGGAAGCCTTTGGGGTGGATACTGATTCCATCCAAACTTTTGCGGAGGACTTTGCCACCCAATACGGGGAGAGCCTAAGTGGCATTACCAACGTCTACGAGTTGTACCACGCGATAGAGGCAAAGGGTCGAGACCTGCTGGAGGTCATCTTTGATCTGAGAGTTCAGGTACAGGGTCAGGACCCATTGGCTAACCTACAGCAGCTATTCGATGAACTGATAGGCCGAATAGACCTGGATGAGCTTCTAGAACTCTTTATTCCCGTAATAACCACGCGCATCGAGGACATTACCCTCGCTCTTACCTTCCCCCGCAAGTGGTTGACTCCCATTGCCCCCGCAGACGGCTATCAGGGTATTGAAGTACCGGAGGACCCGAATACCCCGGAAGGGCCCACGCGCCCCATTGCCGCGGGCGAACCCCTCCC
>JBCBHI010000916.1:0-2656 GCA_038525885.1 Bacteroidota bacterium | reverse complement strand
TCTTCCTCATCATCGTGGGGCAATTCAACTCCATCCTATCTCCCTTTATCATCCTCTTCTCGGTGCTGTTTAGCATGATTGGGGTGTTCTTGGGTATCCTGGGAGCAGGAAGCGACTTTGTGATCATCATGACCGGGCTGGGAATTATCTCCTTGGCAGGCGTGGTGGTGAACAACGCCATCGTACTTATTGACTACACCAATTTGATACGACAGCGCCACCGGGCTGAAAAGGGCCTTAGCGAAGACGACCGACTTCCTTGGTCAGAGTTGCTTAGCTCCATCGTAGAGGCTGGAAAAACCCGTCTGCGTCCTGTATTGCTCACAGCCATCACCACCGTACTTGGCCTATTGCCATTAGCCTATGGGGTGAATATCAACTTCTACGAGCTGTTCAACAGCCTGGATCCTCAGTTCTATACCGGTGGTGACAATGCTGCCTTCTGGGGGCCTATGGCCTGGACCGTAATTTACGGGTTGATCTTCGCCACCTTCCTTACGCTGGTTATTGTACCCGTGATGTACCTCATTGCCGACCGTGCTATTTTGCAAGTAGACCGTATTCGGAAGCGCGTAGCTTAAAGCGCATATACTCTTAATAAGAAGAAAGCCACCCTGAGCGATACAGGGTGGCTTTTGTTTTTTGGTAAGACCGGTGGTTCAACCAGTCTCAATGCAGGCTCGTGATTACCTGTTAGTATACACCGACTCTACAATCTCCTGAGCTAGTTCTGTGATACTAGGCCCTTTGGCGATCTTCCCCATCGGAAAGGGAAAGTCAATTTTTGCCTCAATCCACTCTTGTAATGCATATAACATAGGAGAATTCATTCCCATCTTAGAAAGAGATTTGTCCAGACCAATAGTATCTACTTCAACCTCAAGTATTCCTGCTATCAGGATCTGCAACTCATTTTCCAATTCAGAAGATTCTAAAATGGCTCCCTTCTGTGGTTGGTCCAACAGATCTGATGCTAGGTTTACGTCTTCAGACTCTTTCTCATCCACGTTTACCAACTCCTCTTGCCATGCTTGACCTACTGGTGGTAGCATTACTTCCCTGGCTCCGAACTTATTAAACGCTTCATCCCAGTTTACCCTTACTCCAGCTAGGGATAGTTGAGCCGCCCCTTGCAGGAAAGAGGAGCCTTCAAAGCTACCTCCCTGTTCCATTTTGTTGATATCTCGGCCAATGGAAGCAATGACATGGCCATCCTTTTTCATAGCCCCCAGCATTTCCTTCACACTAGTGGCCAGCATAGGGTGCGGAGCTATTTCTACAAAGGTGTTGTACCCATCTTCGATCATACGTTCTATCGCAGCGGTGAAGTATACCGTATACCGAACGTTGTTGTACCAGTAATCTTTATTAAGATGTAATCCGTTCTCTTGGTTTCCTGTCACAGAAGAATACAAGGGTACACGAGCCTCCGTTGGCTTTAAGCTAGCCAGATTGTTGAGGAGTTCTTCCTTCAGAGGAACCATATGATGGCTGTGAGAAGGTACCGTTACACTCAGTATCTTATTGAAAACATCCTTCTTTTCCAGTCGCTGAGCAATGGCTTCTAAGGGCTCTCTATCACCCGATAGGGTAAGCATCTCTGGTCCGTTAATGGCCGCAACAGATACCCGGTCCTCTACTCCCCAAATTTCTTTCATGGCATCAAAAAGTGATAGACCTACGGCCATCATAACCCCTGCACCTGCAGCCCGGTCCTGCACTTTGGATCGAGTGTAAATCACCTCTACCGCTTGCTCTAGGGTAAAAGCTCCGGCCCCATAGGCAGCAGCTACCTCCCCTACGGAGTGCCCAACAAAACCATCCGCTACCACTCCCAACTCTTTCCACATATGAACCAGCCCAATTTGTATCGCAGTAGTTACGGGTTGGGCCACCCGAAAATCCCCTATCCGGGTAGTTTCCGGTGTTTGGTTCATTTCTTCTAACAAAGAGTTTCCAGATAGGCGATGGAAAATCTTATCTATTTCCTTAAGCACTTGCCGAAACACCCCGCTGGTTTCTACCAGCTCTCTACCCATGGCGTGCCATAAGGGGCCCTGCCCAGAACAAATAAAGGCGACCTTCGGTGATTCCTTTCCCTCTACAAAACCAGATACAAGCCCTTCAAAGTCTTCACCCTTTTGGTAAGCTCGCAATCCAGCTACTACCTGTTCTTTGGATTCAGCAATTATCAGAACTATATGGTTACCTAGGGCCGATTGCTTATGCAAGGAATAAGCAATATCAACCAAGTACTTATCGGTGGATCGTAACAGATCTTCGTAGTGACTAGCTAGGTTCTTTAGCTCTCGATCATTGCCAGCAGATAATTGGAAAACAACGGGGAAAAATTGCTCACTGGAAGAGGCAACGGCTCCCCAGTTTTTCTGCTGGCTCATCAATAAGGTCATATCCATTTCTATACTTCGATATCTGTTGAGGTATGTTTTCTTCTTAATATTATAAGGCAAATTACATTAGCGACCGAAGCGACCTCAAGGTAAGCTTCTGCTTTTTTGTTGAGGTATGGTTTCGTATGAATTAGCCGGGGATATCATCTTATCCTCATTTCGGCAAAGAAATAAAATCCTAGACAAAATTTCACCCTACGGTATCATAATATCGATGAAGTGACGAAAATTTTTACTCAAACAAA
>JBCBHI010000915.1:0-2661 GCA_038525885.1 Bacteroidota bacterium | reverse complement strand
GTACGAACCAAGGAGTCGGGTATATCGGTAAAGGCGAAGACCCGAATATCTAAAAGGGGGAATAAGCACATCCGAAGGGCACTCTATTTTCCAGGCCTGACTGCGGCCAGGCATAACCAGGCTATGGGAGAACTCTATCAGAAATTAGTGGCTAAACAGGGTATACCGATGAAAGCGGCGGTGGCTGTTCAACGTAAACTACTTGTACTCATGTATACCTTGTGGAAAAATGATCAGCCATTTGATCTGACCTATGAACTTCAAAGAGAAAAATCAGGGGCTCATTGCTGAGCCCCTTACGGAGCTAATGCCCGAAGGTACCGCTCTTGGGTACTTCAAACATAAATAATATTCAACTTTGGTAAACCAACCCTTGGAATCCAACACAGAATCTTTGTGCATACTCCTTTTTCTCTGTGTTAAAGAAACGAATGCAGGGGAATCAATCTAAGCTGGATTGACCAAAGGTAATTCCCCCTAGAAATATGGACTGATGCGAAAGGACCGCACAATTCTCCTTCGTTCCAGGAGGCGGCGTAGCCCTTTCATTGGCAGGGTAGCAGTCTATGTTTTTGGGAAGAATGATCGGCTAGACGTAGAGTCGCAGCCAAGGCGAGTATAAGGGCAGAAAGGGGTCAGACCGCATTTTGCATTTCCAACCAAAGCGGTCTGACCCCTGGCTAACTAGGTATAATTTCAGAAAAAGCGCCTGCGGCACTCATAGGTTTATAATTAGCCGAGGACACTAATTTCCTGACTCCTTTTGATACATCGCCAGGGAATTGGCCGTACGAATCTCAATCTTACTTATCTTGTTCCTCACAATTTCACCCGAATTGCACCGCCCGAAAACTGATGAATGAAGCTAGACACCTCTGGCTAGAAAAAGGCTATCTCCTCTTTGCCCTGGAAGGCCCCGGTGGCATCCGGGTCAGTAGAATGGCCAAGGAGTTGGCAAGGAACAAATCCGCCTTTTACCATTACTTCGCTACCACCGAGATCTTCATCAGTCATCTGCTAGACCATCACCTAGTTCAGGCCAAGGGTATGTCAGCACAAATGCTGCAATGCCAGCACTTAGACGATCTGGTGGAAACCATGATTGCTCACAAAACGGATTTGCTATTCAACCGCCAGCTTAGAGTGCACCGGCATCATGCCGAGTTTGAAACGTATTTCACCCAGACCAATTCCTTTGTAGGGGACTCCATCATGCCCGTTTGGTCCAAAATCATTGATCTGGAAAACAATCCAGCCCTGGCCCGGCTGGTGCTACAACTCAGTGTAGAGAATTTTTTCCTAAAGGCCACTCAGGAAGCATTTCAACCGGACTGGCTGAAAGAGTATTTCCTAAACGTAAGGGCCCTGGTAAGGGAGTTCAAAGCCTCCTACCCTGGACAGTAGACACTAGTGTCTAAAAATCCTAAGCCGGATTGGGTAGCATTGCGAAAGCACAAACCCATCCGATGTCTATCTACCAATCCGTAGCCAAACTGGGCCCCAAGCTCATGAGCAGGGCAAAGCTCTTCCGATTGGGGTTCAACCTCTCCCCCATGTACCGGCGGAGCACCGCAAAAATCGTCTCCGTATCGCCAGACCTGCTGGAAGTAAAAATCCGGCTACCCATCAACTACAAAAACCGGAACTACGTCAACTCCATATTTGGCGGCAGCATGTTTTCGGCCGTAGACCCTATCCCCATGGTGCAGCTCATCAACCTGCTAGACAGCCAATACGTGGTATGGGATAAGTCTGCGGAGATCAAATTCAAACGCCCCGCCAGGGAGCCCTTATTCGCCGAGTTTACCTACACGGAACAGGAGCTACAGGACATCAAGGCCCAGATAGAAACGGACCAAGAAATGGAGCTGGAAAAACTAACCCGGCTCACCAGCAAGGATGGATCGGTCACCTATTGTGAGGTCAAAAAAACCATCTACATCGCCGACAAAGCCTTCTACAAACAGAAAAAAGCGCAAAACAAATGAGCAAGAGAATTGGCATTATCCTCATCGTCATTGGGGCGCTACATACCCTGCTTGGGTTAGTAAAAAACTCCTCAGTATTCATGGAGATGATAGCAGACGGGATGTGGAATACCGCCCAAACCGCCGAACGAGGCCTCGCCTTTTGGTTCACCTTTGCCTGTATCCTATTCATGATATTGGGCTATGCCGTCCACTACCTGGAAAGGCAATCCATCCTGGCCCCCAAGCCCTTAGGTTGGTTCCTGCTCGGTGGCACCTTACTCGGCGTAGTATTCATACCCGCCTCAGGCTTCTGGGCCTTGTTGCTCCCAGCAATCTTAATTCTATCTAGAAAGCAAGCTTAGCATCTACGGGTCAGGAAGTACTAATAACGATTGACAATTAACGAATGACGAATGTTGCCGTGGTGATTCCGGTCTTACGGCTGTGCGCTGGCCAGCTGGGCCGGAGGCCGTGAGCACCGGTTCTCGGAGGAACAAGGGACGAATGACGGCCGCTACGGGGGAACGAGGGATGAATATTGAGCGGAAAGAAAGAACCTGTGGCAAGCATCCTGCCATAGCCGTCAGTTTAAGGTTGATAAAGCCTAGAGAAAGTTACTATCGCTTACCTCGGCTTCGATTTTAAGGCTTCAATCCAGGCTCAGCGAGGTTTTTGAGGAAACCCAATTGGA
>JBCBHI010000914.1:0-2668 GCA_038525885.1 Bacteroidota bacterium | reverse complement strand
GCCCGTGTCAATCCGGTATATGCCCTTCAAGACGAATAGAACGCTCAATTCCCTTATCCATGGAACCTTCCTTGATGAACCGCCGGTGAGCTTTGGCCCGCCCACCGCGTTGGAGACGCAACTGATAGCGTTCATATAAGTCCCCCTCGATGTCCTCCACAAACTCCGGACGACAGAACCAGCGAAACAGTCGCATCCAGAAGCGTGGTGGTGGGGTCAAGGAAGGTTCCATGGATAAGGGAATTGAGCGTTCTATTCGTCTTGAAGGGCATATACCGGATTGACACGGGCTGCCTTCAAGGCCTGAATGCCCACTACCGCCCAAGTAAGACCTAGGGCAAGTAGGGCCACAATCAGGAACAGCACCCATGGCAGGCTAGCGTGGAAGGCATAGTTTGCCAGCCAACGGTCTGCCAGCAGATAGCTAATGGGCAGGGCGATAAGTAAGGCAACGCCCACCAGCAGGGTAAACTCACGGTTGATGAGTGCCAAAATCTGCCACACCTCGCTGCCCAGCACCTTGCGCACACCAATCTCCTTACGGCGGCGGTCAGTGGAAAAGGCCACCAAACCGATAAGGCCCAAACAGGTAATAAGACCCGCCAGGATGGCAAAAATCAAAGCTAGCTCCGCCACTTGGTTTTCAGTGTCGTATAGGGCCTCAAAGGCCTCATCCACAAAATCATACATAAATGTATAGCCGGGGTTGACCTGTTGGTAGAGGCTTTCTAGCCCGGCCAGGGCCGTGGCTGAGTTTGCAGGATCCAGGCGAGCTAGTATGTAGTTGCTACTTCCGGGGTCATACATAAACGCCGCGGGTTTGTAGTCCCGATGTACGGTTTCGAAATGGAAATTTTTCACCACCCCGATGATTTCCCGCTCTTGACCGCCCCACCATTTCATGGTTTTTCCTATAGGATCCGCATAGGCTTCTCCCATTACCTCAATGGCTTTTTCGTTGAATATCAGCCGAAGGTTATCGCCAGGGCGTTGTACATCAAAGCCCCGACCGGCTGCAAATTCCAGCTCCATGGTTTCGAAAATCCGGTGGTCTACCCAATACAGTTCAAAGGGGATGCGAGCGTCCGGATCTTTGCCTTCCCAACTCACGCCCGTGGTACTGCCGTTTTTGCCCATCAAATCATGGGAAGTAGCGGCCGCTGATTGTACCCCCGGTAGTTTGCTGGCCTCCTCGATAAAAACCTCCTGCTTTTCGTGCAAAGCCCCATCTAGCCCAATGCGTATGAGAAATTCTTGATTGTAGCCCAAGTGCATGGCGCGGGTATATTGTACCTGGCGATATACTACACTTACGGACACCAGCAGAATAATAGAAACCGCAAATTGGAAAATGACCAAGCCTCTACGCGCCCAGGATTCGGCAGAGGATTGACTAAGCGTGCCCTTCAGAACCTTAATTGGATTAAACTTGGAGAGGTACAATGCGGGGTAGCTACCCGCTAATAAGCCTGCCAACAAGGTAGAGCCCAAAAGCCCACGCCATAGCTCCCAATTGGCAGTAAGGGTCAGTTCTTTTTGGGTGATACGGTTGAACTCGGGAAGCAACAAGTATACGAAAAGAACGGCTACGGCCATGGACACACTGGCAATCAAAAGGGACTCGGTGATCTGCTGGACAATCAGCGAGGACCTACCGGCTCCCATGGTTTTCTTGACTCCTATTTCCTTTAGCCGGCGCGAGGCCCGGGCGGTAGCCAGATTCATAAAGTTGATACAAGCCAGCAACATGATGAACAGGGCCACATAGGAGAATAGCCGTACATAGGTGATCCGACCACCCGACTGTACTCCATTCTCAAACAAGCCATTCAAATACAAGCTGGGATAGGAAACCATACCTATCGTGGCATGGGTATCATTGGCTTTCAATTCCATGACAGGACGAAGCAGCTCGTTCACCTCGCCAACAGCAACGCCCTCCCGGAGCCTGGAATAACACCTAGGCGCGCTATTGCCCCATCCCTGGAGGCGCTCCCCCCGTATTTTTCTATAGTGCTCAAAGGATACCGCGAAATCAAATTCTTGGGAGTAAGCTTTGGAAATATCTTTCAGTACTCCGGTCACTATCATCTCGTTCCAGCCTTCCATTTCCCACCGTATGGCCATCCCCATAGCTTCTTCAGGGCGCGACAGGCCAGGAAAAAGGGTCTTGGAGAGCGATTCTGTAATCACAATCTCACCTGCCTTTGTGAGCATTTTAGCCGGATCACCAGCAAGGACTGGGTAGTCTAGTAGCGTAAAAAAGTCGGGCTCTACCATTTGCCCCACACTTTTCACCTTAGTACCCTGGGCATCCAGCAGGAGATCTGGCATGACACCAGAGGACATGGCTACAGTCTCTATTTGAGGAATCTCTTCTCGCAGATAGTTACCTAGTTCCAGCGGCATAGACGGATTTACATGAATCCCGTCGGGTCTTTCGCTGTACATCATCATCTTGTACAGTCGATCTGCATGGCTAAAACCCTGATCTACCTTCTGCTCATCTTGCACCCAAAGGTAGATGAACAGCACACTGGCTAGTCCGGTGGATAAACCAATCAAGTTGATCAGGAAAGTACGTTGGTATCGCCTGATGTTGCGGAAGGCGATTTTAAGATTGATTTTGAACATGTCGAATGCGTTTGACCTAATGTTAAAAATGGGC
>JBCBHI010000913.1:0-2669 GCA_038525885.1 Bacteroidota bacterium | reverse complement strand
TTCACACAGAAACTCCGGAAAAGAATATGTTTTCAGGATCAAGCCAAACGGGTACGATAATTTCCAGAGTTGAGGAGCTTTACGATCGACTGGAAATGATTCGTGAGGATTCAAATGCTATGTCTGCTGACGAAAAGCGCAACTATTACGAGCATTTGAATGCTATCACCAATAAGCAAACAAAATTGAATGCTCACTTGGATTCGTTGAAAACGGCCAGTGTGAGTTCATACGATACTATCAAACGGGAAATAGAAGAAGGCATTCTCGAGATTGAGATGCTTCTTGTCCGGATGAGAAGAGTTTAGAAGATTATTTTAACCCAGGTAGTTATAGGTGGAAAAAAGAGGTACTCATTTTGGGTACCTTTTTTTATGCTCATCGCTGAGCGAAGCCTATTCTCCGGTATCTAGCTTTGGCCTGAGCGGCATCATATTGATCACTTATGCTTGGGACAGGAATATCATCTGTGGGGGTAGCCCTGATTTCTTCTGCTGGCAATTTGAACCACCCTACATTCTGCCATTTACTGTCTACCAGTTCTACTTTCGTCCCTTCCGTGTACCAGCCATTAGTTTCCCTGTCAATGCCCAGTACGTGAGGATGAAAGAAGAAATGATGGCCCCCATATTATACCTTCAATACCTTGGGAACCTTGATGTAGTCCTCTAAATACTGTTTCACCTGACAATGTCCCATGAATATTCTAGCCTTTATAACTCAATGAAAGCCCAAAAATCAGCCAGAAAGTTTCAGTAGACTAATCTTCTCCACCAGAAAGGAATAATTTTGTCGTAAACTAATCATCCAACACACGGTTAGTACGTAACTATGAGTGTACCCATGAATCGCGGGAAGAAAATCTTCCTTCTCTTCGCTATACTTTTTATTGCTGCTGTAGTAGTGGTGAGCTACGACATCAGCAGCCGGACTTCGGCTCCATGGGAAAAAGGCAATTTGAAAAGCCGAATCAGCGATGAGTATGGCAGCGAGGAAGAGGTTTCTGAGGAGACTTCTGACAGTACCAACCATTCGAACGAGTAAGCAGTGGCAGACGAGCAGAAAAAAGATATCGGAAAAAAGATAGACGTAGATCAGATAGATCTGGACAAAATGCGGGAGCAAGCCACGGATCAACCAGGGCTTATTCCTATGCCTCATACCCTAGGTGGGGCGGTAATAAAACCTGAAGACCTGGGTAAGGTAAAAGGCCAAGCGATGATGGCTATGCAGCAGCAAACCGAATCGCAAATGGGGCAGCTGTATGATCAAATGGAAACCCTGGTGAAGCAGGCTGAAGCGATCAAAAAGCGGGTGGCAATCTCTGAAAGAATTTATGAGGTAAAAATGAATTTTGAACCTCGCATTTTGAAAGAGTACTATGTCTATCAGAGAACAGACGGCACGGACTTCATTTCTTTGGTAGCCCCTCACGAATGGGGCCGAAGCAGTACTTTGATATATGTGGCTCAGGTACGGCTATTGGCTGATCACACTTGGGAGGTAGTAGATATGCCAGATGAAAGCACTCCTTTGTAGCCCTTGGGGGATGGTTGTTGCACTGCCGTATTGATGGTGGGTTGCTTAGTTATCCCCTAACCCTTTTTCTTCATGTCATTTTGGGTACCAAGTTTGGTATCCGCCCCCCTTCTGATAATCAAATTCCGCTTGGATTGCGTAGCTGTCCATAGCTTCCTTACTGTACTTCCTGGGTAATAAAGTCTAGGACCAAGCCAAAAAATTTAGTGCTAATTAGCATTTAAGGCCTGCCCTTGTTGTGGTTCGGTATTCCCATGATTTAGTAATAAAAGGCACCAACGTTGCTCGACCTGGGTGGCTCCTCATCCCTACCAAGTCGGACCGCGTAGGTTGTTGGTGGCGCTGCGCTCAAACACCAACAACGGCGAGGTTAACCCCTAACCCATTTTCTTCATTTCGTTTTGGGTGCCTAGTTTGGTATCCGCCCCCCTTCTGATAATCAAATTCCGCTTGGATTGCGTAGCTGTCCATAGCTTCCTTACTGTACTTCCTGGGTAATAAAGTCTAGGACCAAGCCAAAAAATTTAGTGCTAATTAGCATTTAAGGCCTGCCCTTGTTGTGGTTCGGTATTCCCATGATTTAGTAATAAAAGGCACCAACGTTGCTCGACCTGGGTGGCTCCTCATCCCTAACAAGTCGGACCGCGTAGGTTGTTGGTGGCGCTGCGCTCAAACACCAACAACGGCGAGGTTAACCCCTAACCCTTTTTCTTCATTTCGTTTTGGGTGCCTAGTTTGGTATCCGCCCCCCTTCTGATAATCAAATTCCGCTTGGATTGCGTAGCTGTCCATAGCTTCCTTACTGTACTTCCTGGGTAATAAAGTCTAGGACCAAGCCAAAAAATTTAGTGCTAATTAGCATTTAAGGCCTGCCCTTGTTGTGGTTCGGTATTCCCATGATTTAGTAATAAAAGGCACCAACGTTGCTCGACCTGGGTGGCTCCTCATCCCTAACAAGTCGGACCGCGTAGGTTGTTGGTGGCGCTGCGCTCAAACACCAACAACGGCGAGGTTAACCCCTAACCCTTTTTCTTCATTTCGTTTTGGGTGCCTAGTTTGGTATCCGCCCCCCTTCTGATAATCAAATTCCGCTTGGATTGCGTAGCTGTCCATAGCTTCCTTACTGTACT
>JBCBHI010000912.1:0-2669 GCA_038525885.1 Bacteroidota bacterium | reverse complement strand
ACGGTATTTGACCCATCGATGCTGTGTTTCGGATTGTTAGTTTCTAACAAGGTATACCCATACATCAAGGCAGAATCATAATATGCCAATCGGGTGTAGGTTTGGGTAAGCTGCCGACGGAAAACGTAGGCCCACCGCTGCGAATAGTTGGAATCGGGTATCTCCAAGCTAGCCGCTAGCCCTGATTTCAAGGCTTGGATGCGTCTTGGGTAATCGCGGAGCCGATTGGCAAAGGTTTGTTCCAAACCCAACCGGAGGACTTCCTTGTTAGGGTTTGCACTTGGTTTAAGAGCTTTACTGAGTAGGATGGCGGTATCCAGGTTGTTATATGTAAAGCTTTGGACATGATAATACATCACTTGGTAGTAGCAGAATCCGTCCGGTTGATTCTCTAGCCTGGGCAGCCATTGGCTGGTGAGTGCTCGCAGTGAGTCATCCTGATACCGCAGGTACAATCGATCCATTTCCTCAACGGGTAAATCACACCTCTCTTGTGCTAGCCCAGGGGATAGCCCAAGTAGAATGAACACTACCAACGGAAACGGGCGACGGAATCCTTTTTCCATACTATAGGGGCATAGGGTATCTATAATTTATTCATGAGAAGTATAGACAAAGATTCTGGAAAACTGAATGCCCCTTGGTCATTTCCTGAAGCAGGGTAGC
Organism: Bacteroidota bacterium; assembly: GCA_038525885.1. Lineage (GTDB taxonomy): Bacteria > Bacteroidota > Bacteroidia > Cytophagales > Cyclobacteriaceae > DMST01. The sequence goes on along the minus strand of JBCBHI010000912.1, from coordinate 2,003 downwards.
CTCTCGTTTGTTCTCCGTACCTGCTAGCCGCGGTAAACTGCATGGGGGCTTGATGTTCCCCCCAAAGCCTTTGTTGTTTAACCCAGGGACTGAAAACCGGCTAAAATCGCGCTGTGTGTGGGATACTTTTACGGAGAGTAAACGACAAACACATGATCGCCAAAACCTATATCGTTATGATCCGCTTCGCTTTCTTCCTGCTATGTATGATGGGCAGCTACTTTACTATTGCCCAATCTGAACCAGAGTATTCTCAAGAGTATCTAGAAAAGAGTACCTCTTTTGCTTGGCTTACCTTGGGTGGAGATTTGCTTACGCTATCTGGGGGTACCACCCAACAATTGGTCAATGGAACGCCGGAGTCGGTACCCTTCGGGCCAACCATCCAACCCCGGCTTACTATAGGTGGGTTTCATTTTTGGGGGCATGCAGATTTCTACGTCACCTTTCCGGTAGCGGCCATTGGCCTGCATGATTTGCCCACTGCCCATCCGGGCATTGACTACCGGCAGGGGGTAGAGACAGGGGCGAGGGTATATCCCTGGAAGGTGAAACCCAACAGCTTAAGACCCTTTGTCGGAATCAGCTTCCGCAGTTTGAGTTTTCAGCAGAACCTAGACCCTGATATATATGATTTTGAAGGTCCAAACTATTCTAAGATGATTGCGCCTCTGCAAGTGGGGCTTAGCTATACTACCCAGAAGTGGTCTTTTACCGGTTCTGCTTATTTCCAATTTCAGAATGAAATTGACTATTACCTCAGCCCAACAGAAACTGGCACTATTGGCCTGGACCCTTTTTCCTTCCAAGTGGGGGTTGTACGGTATATGGATATTGACCGGGGTGCCCGAACTGCTGCTGGAGTTAAGGGTATGAATGACCGATTCCGGCTATTGGAGGAAGAAGGTAAGCTAAGTGACTGGTATGTGGGCATAGGACCCTCAGCAGCCCTACAGGTAAGCCGTTCCCCCTTCTTAAAATCCCAGCACCCTTATTTGTACGACGACTACCTCAGTGGCTTTATGGCTGATATAACTGTGGGTAGATATTTCTACAAACCCGATATGAATGTGGGCCTTTCGTACCGCGGGTATTCTAGTACTACAGAAGGTTTTGATACCGAAGTGGGTATTGGGCGGCGGTCCGTTATGTTAGAAGCCTACAAATTCCTCTTCAACTACCTGGGTTTTGTCCCCTTTGCTGGGCCTACGGTTAGTGCCGAGTTTCTGAGAACTTCCGTCAATGGAAACCAATTTTCAGAGACAAAGCCCGCTGTAGGGCTGATCTTCGGTTGGGACATCCGGGTAGGCCAAACGGAAAGAAGCCTATTGCGAACGAACCTTCGCTGGGTACCCAACCTGCATATGGATGTAGAGGGTGAGGCCGTTATGTTCGACCATTTGGAATTCAACTTCATCCAGTGGGTGTACTTCCCAGGCAGAGCCAAGGTTTTCAAGAATAGGTAGGGTGTACACTTCTGAATAACAGGTTGCTTTGGTCAAAAAAGGGAGGGAGGATTCTCCCTTTCTTATTATATTTTCCCAACAAATTACCACAGCATGAAAAAGATTTTGCTTGTTCTTTTTTGTTGGGGAATTGCTCAGACGGGTTTTGGACAAATAAGAGGAGAGGGTGATCAAGGCTTTGTGCCTATCCTCACGGTAGAATATGGATATAACACGATAGATCCTGAGCCGCTCAACGATTTTTTCACCTCTTACAGCACCTTTTGGGGAAGCCAGGTAGCTGAGGATTGGCGCCCAGTTACGGCCGGGACCTTGGCCGGACCACAGACTCGTTTAGGTTTTAGGTATTGGTCTGGAACTGGGGCAGTGGGTTTCACGGCCGCTTCCAACTTTATGTATGGGTACGCCTGGAATCGCAGGACCTTTGCCTTCACTAATAACATGGGGCACGACCTGAGGATGCGTACGCATAATCTGGGATGGGACTTCCACTTGGGTAGTGCCGTAGTCCAGTGCCGTAACTAGAAACCTCGCAGG
>JBCBHI010000911.1:0-2676 GCA_038525885.1 Bacteroidota bacterium | reverse complement strand
CCAACTCCTGCCCGGGTTTGGATAATTGAATCATCAGACATTCAATACACCCACAATGGGGATATCTGGGAACCTGTACAAGGTAGTAGCAGGACCTACCCAGCTTTATTCTGGGCACCTAGAGTAGATGTGGGGTATAGAATAAAACAAGGAGAACAACCGATTGATGTGCTCATCCAAGGGGATATTTCTGCCAACATAAATGACGAAATCTTTGTCCTCCCCTATTATAGTATCGGGGTTGGTATCCGCGTTGGCTTATAACCAAGAACTACCACCAAAGGCCTATGAGCTTCCTGAAAGCAGAATGGCGAAAACTAGCGTTGGTCAATTTCGATATTGATCCAAAGGTAATTCAACCGTATCTGCCCGCAGGCACAGAACTAGACTTATGGCAAGGGCGGTGCTACGTTAGCTTAGTAGGTTTCATGTTTCTGGACACCCAAGTCCTGGGTATTAGGGTGCCCATGCATGTGAATTTCGAAGAGGTCAATCTAAGGTTTTATGTAAAACGAGAGTTTAGAGGAGAAACTCGAAGAGGGGTGGTTTTCATTAAAGAAATCGTTCCTAAGTCAGCCATTACTTTTATTGCCAACACCATCTATAAAGAGCACTACCAAACCCTGCCCATGAGGCATACTTGGGAAACCCATCCAACGGGAAGAAGCGTCACCTATCGATGGAAGGTAGCTGGTGGTTGGCAATCATTCTCTCTAGAAGCAGCAAAGAATCCGGAGCCTATTGCTGAGGGCTACGAAACTGAATTCATTACAGAGCATTACTGGGGTTATAGCCAAATCAATCAACAGCGATCAGTAGAATATGAGGTTACACATCCTCGATGGGAGCATTACCCAGTTTTGGGCACCGATATTCAGGTAGATTTTGGTGCTACTTACGGACCTAATTTTGCCTTCTTAAATCAAATTACCCCTACCTCAGTCATGTTAGCAGAAGGCTCTTCTATCACCGTAGAGAAAAGAACCCTCTTTTCAGCTATACAATAATTGTATTTTAATAGGGCGGTTACGATTCCTCAGTAAGTTGTAAGTTTGCATACACCCATGTTCGCCCTGCCTTATGTTCCGTTTATTCGGCATTGTCCTTTTTGCCTATTCATATGTAACTCCTTGGCATTCAACAGCCCAGGGCGAAGATCAAGACCCGGGCCAAGATTTATGCACCTGCCTGAACGAGAGTGATTTCATTCAGGCAACCCTCGCAGACCGCAGAGTAATCTTTACCCAATGCATGGCTCAATTAGCGCCTGCAAATGAAACCCGCCAAGGTGTAGATGCAACAGCAAACCCCTCATCCATAACTAACGGGGATATTTTCGCCATTACAAAAACTGGATGTCCTGAGATGGAGGTGGCCCTCAGAACCGTCTTACCTAGCGGGTACCACGGTCTTTCTCCTTCCATATCTATCATAGATGCTGAAACACTATTATCCGAAGCCATAAATTGGATAGAGAAAGGATTTAATGAAGAACAAGCAATTCAACAACTAAGCACCATCATTCAGTCTTATCCGCACCATCCTGAGGCATGGTACCAGCGAGGTTTGGCAAAGCTTGCCACGGGTGATTTTTATGGAGCAATCGGTGACTTTTTTGGAGCAATCGAGTTCGGCCCCCATATAGAGCTCTACCGTCAAGGCATCGGGTATGCTAAGGTCAAAATTGGAGATTACAACTCAGCCATCCCCGATTTGAGATATACTCAAAAGGCCTTACCAGAAAGTGTAGAAGTGGTCAATGAACTGGGTATGGCTTACTACCAAGTGGAGCGATTGGATTCTGCGATTTTCTACTTCAAGAAATCTGTAAGCCTTGATCCACAGAACTACTCGAACAATTACAACCTAATGTACACGCTTGCTTTTTCGGGCAGGAAAAATGAAGCCATGGACATCGTAGAAGCAGCCATGGCAAGGTTCGATACTATTAGCCATGGCTACGAATTAAGAGCTGAACTATACTTCCTTTTAGAGGATTATCGTGAGGCCTATTCGGATTATACCCTGGCACTCAACGCAGGCAGCAACCATAGAAAGGAAATATTGCAAAGTATGGGAATTTGCAGTTATGAGCTAGAAGAGTTCCCATCAGCCTTAGACACTTATAACCTCCTTATTGAGGAGTATGATAATCTCTCTTCTGATATTTACCTCAACCGTGGACGTATTCTGACCCAATTAGGTGAGCATAAAACGGCCATCCAGGATTTCAATACGGCCATTGATTTGAATACAGAGGATGCCAATGGTTATTATCGGCGAGGTCAATCCTACTTAGCCTTAAATAACTGGAAGCGGGCAGAAAGGGATTTCGATCGGGCATTGTCAATGGCCCCATACTATATGCAAGCATACTATGAACGAGGACAAGCCAGATTAGGCAGGGGGGATATCAATGGCGCCTGTCAAGATTTCGAGGTGGCCAATGAATACGAAAGAATTCCTGGTGCAGCTGAGGCAATTTCTAAGCACTGTAAAGACCAGTAGGAGTTACCCTTCGGTATCCGCTTCTACTGTTCGCATTGCCTGCTGCAAATGCCTTTGATCATGGTAAATCACTACGCGTAAAGTATCGCCTAATCTCAATTTTATCCATCTACTAATACTAATGGCCGTACGTGTCCTTGTTAAGTCAACTTGTGCAGCCTTTCCAAG
>JBCBHI010000910.1:0-2676 GCA_038525885.1 Bacteroidota bacterium | reverse complement strand
TTACTCATAACATACACAGTATCCTTACTATCAGCCATTTATGCAACAAACATCACCCCTATTGCATAATCAGGGTTAAACACCAACAAGGGCCGAGCTGAATGATTAATCCAGTTAGAGACCCCTTTAGCCCCACCAGTAGGCTTGGTTTCGGGCCTAATCCTTCGGGTTTTGAGCCTCCAGCGCGCTCACCTTTGAAATTCATACTCCTTGCTTTGATATCGAAAACTCCTTGAAAGGGGGCTACCGCACCTTTGTATCATCACAACGGAACAAAGTTATGCGATACCTATTCCTTGGGATACTTTCCCTGATTTCGATCACCCTCAAAGCACAAGACATGAATAATCCCAATGCTACCGTGGTAGGCCTCTTCGTGGCTACCGATCAACAGAACTGGGAGCAGGTAGCTGCTTCTTTTCACACCGAAGTAGTACTGGACTACTCCTCTATGAATGGCAGTCCTGCTGCTACACTGAGCCCCCAACAGATCGTGGAGGCCTGGCAAGGCGTCCTACCTGGGTTTGAGCATACTCATCATCAGTTGGGCAATTTCATCACCTCAGAAGACGGCCAAACCGCAACGGTATTTTGCTATGGCACTGCCACCCACTACCTGCCTGATGAGCAAGGCAATGTATGGCTCGTGGTAGGCTCCTATGACTTCGACTTGGTTAAGACCGAAAGCGGGGCTTGGAAGATTACTACCATGACCTTCCACTTCAAATATCAGGACGGAAACCAATCCCTGCCTGAAAAGGCCATAGCTCGTGCCAAATCCTAATCCTGAACAAGGGAGGTAGTCTTATCGGGTCTGTACCCATGGCTAATCTGCTATAGGCAGTGGAGCGCCTCCTGCCTTCCTCTATTCTCATGTAACAGATGAAAGTGAATTCAAGCCTTATCCCTCTGGCTGCTCTGCTATTCGGCTGTGCCGGGCAGCAGTATGAGGAATTAAAATCTCTAACGAACCATATGGAAACACCACAAGCAATAGCCGACCGTAACAAAACGGCTGTCCGGGCTTTCTTCCAAGCCTTGGAAGAGGAAAATGTAGAAGCCCTGGTAGGGTTGTTTGCCGAGGGTGCTCGGCACGTAAATCTTTACGCCTCCGGGTTGTTTCCTGAGGGTGCCGAGGGCAAAGAAGGCATTCGCAACTACTGGACGCCCGTGTTCCCCAACTTCGACGGTATGGAGTTCCCCATCGAGCAGCTCTATGCTATGGAAGACCCCAACCTGGTCTTTGTAAAGTACCAGGGCAAAATCACCCTGAAGGCTGGGGCGGGTATTTACGCCAATGACTACTACTCCACTTTCCGCTTCAACGAAGCCGGGCTCATCACCGAGTATGTGGAAATTTTTAACCCCATCGTGGCAGCCCGAGGCTTTGGGCTGCTTGATCAAATCAAATAAGACCAATGAACAAGCTCATTATTCCCGCAGCGGGGCTGGTACTCCTGCTTAGCTGCAATACCCAAAATCAATCGGGGTCGGCCGAAACAACCCCATCGGAATCGACAACTTCAAATACAGTCACCATGAAAAAGTCAATTTCACTAGCGAAGGCGCTAACCTGGTAGGAAACTTATACTACCCCCCGAACTATAATGCTCAAAAAACCTATCCGGCGCTTGTGGTATCGGGTAGCTGGACAACCGTGAAGGAACAAATGGCTGGCTTGTACGCAGACAAGCTGGCTGAGGAAGGCTTCATTACGCTGGCGTTTGATTTTCGCAACTTTGGCGAGAGCGAAGGGGAGCCTAGGTTTTACGAAAGCCCCGCGCTGAAAAAGGTGGATGTACAGAACGCGGTTTCTTACCTGGAAAGTCTGCCTGAGGTGAACCAAGCAGAAATCGGAGCCTTTGGGGTATGTGCAGGGGCCATGTATACGCTGATGGCGGCATCTGAGGACGACCGCATCAAGTCGGTAGTGACAACGGCTAGCTGGCTTCACGATGCTGAAGCGGTAAAACTGTTCTATGGCGGCGAAGAGGGAGTGCAGACTAAAATAGAGGCAGCCCAAGCGGCAAAGAAGGCCTTTGCCGAAACCGGCACGGTAGCTTACATCCCAAGCATTTCTACCGAGGATGCTAGTGCGGCTATGTACGGACCGTACGATTACTATCTGAATCCTGAGCGGGGGGCGGTGCCTGAGTGGAGTGCGGATAAATTTGCTGTCATGTCTTGGGAAGATTGGCTTACAGCCGACCCCATGCCTACGGCGAGTAGTCTTACTCAGCCTACTTTAATGATCCATTCGGACGGAGCGGTGCTCCCAGACTATACCAAGAAATACTTTGAGCAGATTGCTGCCGAAGATAAGGAACTGCATTGGATGGAAACCGAGCTGGAGTCGCCTTACCACCAGTTTAGCTACTACGACCAACCGGCAGAAGTAACTGAGGCAGTAAGAGAAGCTACCGCCTGGTTTAAATCGAAGATGTAAAATCCACCAGAGGATATCGTAAGACTAGAACCTCCCCACCATCAGGGGAGGTTTTTCGTCCTCTCCGAGGACTTTAGATTAAGTGGGTGCTGGAGCCCAGAAGTGCCCTTTGGAGTAGCTAAGGGTCGCCCCTTTCAGACATAATGCCGCGCGAGTTCTTAGTGGTCAGACGACTCGAAGTCGTCAGACCACTGGCACTGCAATTGGTTGGTGATGAGCCTATTGCAGTG
>JBCBHI010000909.1:0-2678 GCA_038525885.1 Bacteroidota bacterium | reverse complement strand
GAAGCAACGCAAGTCGTAGCCAGGCTCCTCTGATAAATATTTTCCTTTAGTCTTTTGCTGAAATAAAGACCCTGTACGTTCTCTAGAGAGATTCAGTGCTTGAGTGTAACTACTGAGCAGCGTTCCGATTTTTCGAGATAAAGGATGAGATTTTTCGTCACCTCCATTTTTGGGAATAAGCAAAAAATGGAAGTGGTTGGGCATAAGGCAATAGGTTAAGATGGAGGCAAAGGGACTTATTACTTTTCTAACCTTTCGGAGAAAGAATAGATAGTTCTCTTCTTCAAAGAAGATTTGTTGAGCGTTATTGCCTCTATTGTATACATGATACATTCCCCCGTCTAGAAACTGCATCAAGGAATATCCAAGTAAACCAGACACAAATCAAGTGAGAGAGGAAAGTAAGTCTAGGGGTACTATCACTTCAGGGCGCAAATTCAGGGGTCCGACCGCTTTCTTCACACAGTAGATAGCGGTCGGACCCCTGCTTCCCTGCATTAATTCGCTGGGGCGGCTTCAGCCTGATCTAGCCAAAGGACCTCTAGCACCCCGGCGCGCTCCCATAGTTCGGCCAGGGCTTTGCTTAGCTTGGCTTCCAGGTCAATTTGCTTCTTTCGCGCATCCAGGTATTTCACCTCCCGGCTGTTGACCAGAAACAGAGAACTTTCTCCGTTATCAAACCGAATCCGTTCTGCGGCTAACAGTTGAGCGTACTCATCAGACATAATGGTGGCCTGAGCCAGCATTTGCTCGAACTGCTGAAACTGCACGTAGCGTTGCCGAATTTCGTTTTCCAGCTGAAGGAAGATATTATCCTGATCCAGGGAGTTCTGTTCTGCTTTGATCCGGATCTGATTCAGCTTGCCTCGCTCTTTCCGGTACAAAAGCGGAATAGAGAAGTTAGCCCCCCACTTATAGTCATTCGAAAAGGGAACCACGATATTCTGTGGATTTCCACTGGGTGGCCACAGCCAATTATATTCCAAGTTGAGTTCGGGCTTCAGGTTTTCCAGGGCCAGCCTTCGGTCTACCACTAGCTGCTCCCCTTTGATCTGGTACTTGACCAACTCAGGATGGACGTCCACTAGAGCGACTAAGGAATCCAGGCCGCTTGGCATTGGAAGCGAGTTGGTTGGGGGTACTACCTCCGGCACAATGCCGGGTTGTAGCTGTAGGGGCTCCCCTACATTGTCCCACAAGAAGGTCTCCAGGTACAAAAGGGCCGTTTGATAATCTAGCTGGGCCTGCTGATAGTCCAGACGGCGGCTGCGCAATTGCAGGCCCGCTTCCAGGGTATCTACCGCCGCGGCGGCGCCTTGGGTTACATTCTGGCGTGTGCCGGAAAGCCTAAAGGCGGCCAGCCGAACCCCTTCTTCTGCTAAGAGCAATTGCTGATGGGCTTGGGCCCATTCCCAATAGGCTTTGGCCGACATGAGCAAAAACTTGTTCATGTTCTTTTGCCGTTCGGCCTCATTGCCGTCTAGCTCAAGTATGGCCTTCTTGATGGCTGCGCGGCGGCTGTCGATGAACAAGCCTCGCCCCACGGGAATGGAGATGCCCGCGTAGATAAGTCCATCATCCGGTACCTCGGCTTCTGGGTTCAAATAGATCCCTTGGTTCTGCTCATAGCCTAGTTTGAGGTCTGCGTAGTTCCAAACGGGTACCTTGATATCGGTGTCCCACCGACGGAAATAGTCCTTATCCTCAAAATCTTTCTGTATGTAATCGCTAGCGATTTTAGGATCAAACGCTCCCTTGGTTTCCATCAGCATAGCCTCTGCCATAGCAGGCTGTAGGCGTAGCTGTTCCGCCACCGGATGGTAGCGGTATACCCGGTTCATATACACTTGCCAGGGTAGCTCTGCCACCGACACCGAGTCAGCGTCATCGGCGGCTACCCAACCAGGAATGGCCAGCAGTACCCATAGAAAGCGATGCATCATTTGGAAGCAGTTTGAGATTTGTCTTTGCCGGCGTTTTCGCCACCGGGCAGGTCACTGGGGTACTCCGGCGGGAAACCGTTGAACTGCCGCCATACTTCATACCAAAGCGGCACCCGGTCTAGCATAGCCCAGCCAAACACCCCTGAACCCAAGCGGAGTTGTTCGGGCCACTCTTCATCATCAGGATTGGGAGTAACCAACACCCGGTACGAGCCATCTGCTTGCGCTACATAATCAATAACGGTGATCAGCCCGCCAAAGGTACCTACCGACGCATTGGGCCAGCCACTAAACTGGAAACCCGGCCAGCCATCGAACTCTAGCCGCACCGGACGACCTGCCCGCAGCAGCGGCAGGTCCATAGCCTGCACGTACAGTTCTACGGCTACGTCTGGGGTTTCGGGCATAATGGTGACCAGCGCCTCGCCCTCTTTCACCGTCTCGCCAATACCTGCTTTGAGGGCCTTTACAATTCGCCCGGCCTGTGGAGCCAACAGATAATAGTTGCCTTGCCGCACCGTAAGGTTGGCCACCTCATTTCGCAGTTTGGCCACTTGCCCTTCTGACTCAAAAGCATCTGCCCGGGTGGCCGCCAAATCACTTTGCGCTTTGCTCAGTTTGTCGGCAAATTCTGCCTGCAAAGTGGTGATGTTCAGCTCGGCGTTGATCCGCTCGTTCACCGCAAGCTCGTATTTGTTGTATGCAGACACCAGTTTGGCATTCACTTCCTGAAAT